>NZ_JAMYPW010000046.1:0-54029 GCF_040320565.1 Mesorhizobium sp. M0664 | reverse complement strand
CATAATCCCTCATTTTGATTCGATAGCGCCCCGCGGATGTCTGCCTACTAGAGGGTGTATATTAGCGCCAAATCACATACCTGCAGGCTCTGATAGAATGGTTGATCGCCAATAGGAATGCTGCACGGAAGGAGTAACTTCCATGGACATAATAAATAAGTAACAAGAATATGATCCCATCAAAGGGCCGTGTTTATCTAGCCCATCTGGTCAGATTGAAAGACAGATAGTTTAATATCTAGAGCGTATCTTGCAGATCGCTGAAATAAACTTGTAAACTATGTTTCTATCTAACTGTTCACCCGCGCATTGAGAGATCAGACAGACGTTCACCTAAGAGCCAGACCCCTCCACAGTCTCACTCCCGCAACCAATTAGTTGTGGATAATTCGTAGGCGTCCCCGCGTTCGTCGCGTGAAATCGGTCGGCAGATCAGGTTGCCGGCATCGGTACGGTCGAATCGGCTTATCCGCTGGTCGCAAGGAGGCAGGTTGCGCCAGGAGTTGTGGCTGAGGGGTCGACTATCATGCCTGGTAGCACAAGCGGGACAAGCTGAGGCGCGAACCCGGACCGGGCGCTTAGGAATCCGACGCGCCCAGCGTAGAGCAGCCGTACAACGCACGACTGTGGGAAGCGCTTTCTTCGGTTGCCTTATCAGTTGCAAGTCCGGCTTGGCCGAACCCCTAGTGTTCGAGGCGCAATTCATCCGCGTACCCGTTCCTATGCACCACCAGATGCCGTCGAGGTGGTTCGCGATACCCGTAAGGCCGTGATCCCCATGCAGTTTGCCTCATTCAAACAGACGAGGACAGTATGCAAGCCTCCTCCTACCGTATCCTTTCACGCGCACAGAAGTAACGAAGCAAAACCATGAAAGCAGATGCGAAAGGCAGTTACTTCACGCGACCGGAACACGGCGCACGGACGGGAGCTTCGGGATGAATCCGCATCTCGTTTGTGTCGGAGGCGAAGATCACGCCCTGAGAATTCCGTTCCTAATGTCCCTGCGCGAAAGCGGCTTCCGGGTCACGGCAGTTTCAACCGGCGATGAGGCTGCGTTTTTGCGGCATGGCATTCCGCATCGTCGCTACGGTTTCGACCGATTTGCCAGCGGCACTGGCGAGTGGACCGCTGTAAGAGCGATTCGGAAATTGCTTGCGGAACTCCGGCCTGACATCGTCCAAAGCTTCGATACCAAGCCTAACCTGCTGACACCCATTTCGGTGCGCGGAACGGTCCCGGTCGTGCGCACGATCAACGGCCTGGGCTGGACATTCTCATCGTTGGAACCGCGGGCTCTGGCCTTACGTCCAATTTTTTGCGGACTACAATGGCTTGCCTCCTTCTGGACGGCAGCGACGGTATTTCAGAATCGGGACGATGAGGCTTTCTTCAAGCGCTTTCGATTGATTGAACCTGGCAGCGGAAGAGTGATCCGCAGTTCTGGCATCGATGTCGATGCGTTCGCTATGGCGAGGCATCTTGCTCCGCCGGCGGCGAAAATGCGCCAGGAACTCGGGCTCCAGTCAGCAGAGATCGTAATTTTTGTGGGCCGGCTAACCCGCCAGAAGGGCATCCCGACGCTGCTCCAAGCAGTCCCCCGCGTCCTTTCTAAAAGGCCTAATGCGCGTTTCGTGCTTGTCGGCCCTTGGGAGTCCGAAGGTCCATTTGCAGTCGACAAGTCGGAAATCGATAGACACGCTCCTCATATTATCGCGCTAGGCCCACGACGCGATGTTCCAGCCCTTCTTGGCATGGCCGACGTGTTCGCCTTCCCCACACAATATCGAGAAGGAATCCCGCGCGTCCTGCTCGAGGCAGGGCTGGCGGGATTGCCCATAGTCGCCTCAAAGATGCCCGGCTGCAATGAGGTGGTCGAGGATGGATGGAACGGCTACCTAGTCCAACCTTACGACGCCGATGGCCTTGCATCTCGAATAGTCGACATCCTGTCCGACCGCAGTCACGGAAAAATCATGGGCGGTCGTTCTGTCGAACTCGTCCGTGAGCAGTTCGCGCTGCCGCGGGTGGTCGCTCAGTATTGCGATCTGTACGAAAATATCCTTGGCGCCAAATCCCACGGTGGCCTCGCCCGACCGGCGTATCCGATCTTAATTAGAGACGATGCTGTCAGCGGTAGATTGGATGTGCGCCGATGATCCGGGACGCGATCCTGGCCTGCGGGCTCGCAACGACCTATGCGGAGCAACTCGACATTCCTGGGTCGCCCTTGGGGATTGGCGAACTGTTCCTCGTGCTTTGGATCATGCTGTCGATCGCGCGCGTCCTTGCCGGCGGTCGCCTGGAGACCAGGCCGGCGCTGACACTCCTTGCAAGCTACTGGACGATTATGGCGCTGGCTCTGGGGGTCGGCACCGTTGTCGGCTATCTGACCACAGTTCTATATCTGACGGGCCTGATGCACGATACGATGGCCTACCTGCTGTTGGTCAGCGTCACCTGCCTTGCCGCTGCAGAACCCGAGGCCGACCGCCATCTCCGTCGTACTGGCTGGTGGGTCGTGGGTATCGCGAATATGGCCCTTGCCATTCAGCTGGGACAAGGCTGGGGCTGGATCCCCCGAGCTGGCGTCGATCCCTGGTACTGGGACCGCTTTCGCGGCTGGTCGCACAATCCAAACCAGCTCGCGCTCTACTGCGCAATCTTTGGCCCGCTAGCCTTGCATCTTGCGACCACCACCAGCAATCGATGGGGCAGGTCTCTTGGGATCGCCAGCTTGTTCCTAACCTTCTATGTCGGGAGGCTGACAAAGAGCGATACCTATTTGTATACCAGCATCCTGACCTGCCTGACGTTCTTCGGGCTGCGGATCAGGACATGGCTCAAGACCAGTGGCAATAGGGGCAGCTTTTCACGGCAAGCCGTCCTCCTGTTGCTCGTCGGTATCCTTCCGTTGGCGATCGCGATAACCCCCTACGCCGTGACGGAGGCGAGCGTCCTCGAAAACTTCGCCAAGGGCCTGACCAAGGACAAGGGCGGCGAGGCCACTGCCGAAACCGCCGCACTCCGCGTGCATCTCTGGGACGAAGCAATAGAGAAGGGCGCGGAATCCGGGTCGTTGGGCCTTGGTCCAGGTCCGCATCTCGAGCGCCCATCAGTGTTCGAATCGCAATTTTTGGAACGACCCTTCGAGGCTCACAACACGATCCTCGATCTGTACACTCAAGGTGGACTTATTGCGGTTCTGGCGCTGGTCTGGATCGTCAGCGCCGCCATCGTGTCGGTATGGCGTGCGAAGCTCGACGCGCTGTTAGCGCTCGTGGTGTCAATCGCTATTTTCGGAATGCCGCACCTGATCATCCGTCACCCGATCGTGTGGTTTGCGCTGACCATCTGCCTTGTCGCCGGTGCTCCGAAAGCAGTTTCTGCAATCTCCAACAATCCGGGTTAATGGCATGTGTGGTATTGCCGGAATTCTTCTTGCCCCCGATTCAGCCGACACGAAGCCGCTCAAGGCAATAGAGCAAATGACGGCCGCGCTTCGTCACCGCGGACCGGATGGCGAGGCATTCTGGATACATAGCGAAGCCGGGCTTGCCTTCGGTCACAGGCGTTTGGCCATTGTTGATCTGTCGGAGGCGGGCTGCCAGCCAATGCATTCCGAAAGCGGCAGATACGTCATTACGTTTAACGGCGAAATATACAATTTCCGCGATCTGCGCTGCGAACTGGAAAGTACAGGTCGTCATTTCAGGGGCACCAGCGATACCGAGGTCATGCTTGCCGCTATTGAGAATTGGGGCCTCGAAAAAGCACTCACACGCTTCGCCGGCATGTTCGCGCTAGGACTATGGGATCTGAAGACGAGGACGCTCCATCTCGCCCGCGACCGAATGGGCAAAAAGCCGCTTTATGTCGCCTCAACACGTGATGCGCTTGTTTTTGCCTCTGAGTTGAAGGCGATCACCCGTTTTCCAGGTTTTTGTCAGGAGCTCGATATCAATGCGGCCGCGGCGATGCTTTCGAACGGATGGGTACCGGATGACAGCTGCATCTGGCGAGGCGTGTTCAAATTACCGCCGGGTTCGGTCCTGTCGGTGACGGCAGCTGACTTCGCCGCGTCGCGAAGTGCCGCCTCGCTAGCGCATCGTATTCGATACTGGTGGTCGCTAGCCGAAACCGCCGCCAAAGGGCGGGCGGAGCAGGTCGTCGGCAGTGACGAAGAACTTACCACTGAACTGGATGGCCTGCTTCGACTTGCCGTTCGGGAGCGCATGATCGCTGACGTTCCGCTCGGGGCCTTCCTGTCGGGCGGAATAGACAGCTCGACGGTTGTAGCCCTGATGCAGGCTCAATCGGACAAGCCGGTGCGCACGTTCACGATCGCTTTCGGAGAGGGCGGGTTCGATGAGGCTCCCCACGCGGCGGAAGTCGCGCGGCATCTGGGCACCGACCATACCGAACTCCACCTTTCGGCTGCCGTAGCGCGCGAAGTCATTCCAGAATTGCCGCAGATCTGGGACGAGCCTTTCGCTGACGAATCGCAGATACCAACTCTGCTGGTGGCGCGGCTCGCCCGCCGGCACGTTACGGTGGCTCTGTCGGGTGACGGTGGCGACGAATGCTTCGCCGGCTACGCCCGCCACTTCATGGCTGCCCGCCTGCGACGACAGCATACTCTGCCGTCGGCACTGCGTCGGGCGCTCGCGGCAGGCACTGGGTTACTGGCCCGTGCAGCCCGTCACGATCTCGTCGGGAAGCTGCCGCTTTCGGAGGGTGCACGGCATGCGCTGCGGGGCGACCGGCTGGATCGCCTCGCTCAGCTACTCGCTGCAGCCGATGAGGACGAGTTGTTTCGGCGACTGACGAGATCGTCGACCGAGAACCTCAGCCTGCACCAGCCCCCCTCATCAATCCACGTCGAGCACCGGCTTGATGGGCTGCTGTCCCGTCTTTTGTATGACGATATGGACGGCTACCTGCCCGGCGATATATTGGTGAAGCTGGACCGCGCCAGCATGGCCAACAGCCTCGAGGGGCGGTGCCCGCTACTCGATCATCGGGTTGTCGAATTCGCCTGGCGCCTGCCGACGAATACCAAGGTTCGTAATGGCAAAGGTAAGTGGATCCTTCGTCAGCTGTTGCGCCGGTACGTTCCGCAGCGACTGATCGAGCGGCCAAAGCAAGGTTTCGATGTTCCTATAGCAGTCTGGCTGAGGGGCCCGCTGCTCAGTTGGGCAAACGATCTTGTCGCCGATATGCGCATCTCCGGAGACGGAATTTTCGACCTTGCGAAGGTGGATGCGTGCTGGCGCGGTCACGTCGATGGCAGGCACGACCATTCTCGCGAATTGTGGCCGGCTTTGATGTTCCAGGCCTGGCACAACGAGGCAAGGCGGCCATCGCCGCCAGCAACGGGTTCTCGCGTGCCCGAACTTACAGGAGATTAAGATGGAAGGGTCCATAGTTAGCCGCATCCACCTTCCGCACGTTACCGAAATGCACTTGCCTGCGCGCGAAATCACTCCGCGCATGAAACGGCCGTTACGTGAGCAGATGGACACGCAAACCCCGCTCCATCAGCTCCTCGTTACCCTCTCAAGAAAAAAGTGGTTCCTCCTGGCCATGGTCGTCGCAGGCGGTGTCTTGGCCGCGCTTGGAGGGCTTGCACGGCCTGCCCTATACGAGGCCACCACGCAGGTAATCGTCGACGCACCTAGTAGAGCAGCCCCTGCCGGCGGCTTGATCTCTGCTCAGGATCAGCTGGATTCCAGCATTGACGACCATATCACCATGCTCTCATCGCAAAGCCACCTGCGAAGCGTAGTGGCAGCGCTGCGCAAAACGGATGCTGCCAATGGTGCTAAACAGGCTGGTGCTCGAACCGGAAACCATCCTCCGAAGCCTGTTGGCGTCGAGCCGCTGAATTTGCGCTCGGTTCCAGCCGATTTGCTGGCCAAAATTTGGCCGCGAAGCACGCCGGCGGCGCCAGATGCGGCTGAACTCAAGGTGCTGCGTGAAGGTATGAGGATCGGCCAGGAGCTGCGATCGAGAGTTATCAGTGTCGGCTTCACCGATCACGATCCGGCGCGAGCCGCTCTGATCGCCAACACGTTCGTCGAAGTGTATATTGGCGATCTGGCAAGGAAAAGCCAAGCGTCGGACAGGCTGGAACTCGACTCGATAGTCTCCGGGCTGCCGACTATACAAAGCAGTCTGGCAGAAGCGACCGATCGTCTGGAGAGATATCGGTTGAGCCATGGCGCGGTCGATCAAGGTGCGGCGGACAATGCTGCCAAGGAGACAGCCGAACTCACTCAGCAAATTTCCTTGTCGAAAGCGGACCTCTCCGCAACGGAATCCCGACTCCAACACATTCAGGACTTGCGAAAGGGGGGCGCGCCCGTTGCCTCGGTAGCCGAAGCCATCGGATCACCCTTGCTGGCCGATCTCTTGGCAGGCCAGGCCAACGGCACGGCAGATGAGAATGTCACAAATGCG
This sequence comes from Mesorhizobium sp. M0664, assembly GCF_040320565.1. Taxonomy (NCBI): domain Bacteria; kingdom Pseudomonadati; phylum Pseudomonadota; class Alphaproteobacteria; order Hyphomicrobiales; family Phyllobacteriaceae; genus Mesorhizobium; species Mesorhizobium sp. M0664. Next base: position 47,567 of record NZ_JAMYPW010000046.1, on the reverse strand, counting down.
ATCGATCGTGAGATCGAACAAGAAATCGCCCGCGTCGCTGCTGAGGCAAACATCTATCGCTCCCAGATTGCGGCGCTGCAAAAGCGTAAGGATGTCCTAGATGCGGTTGTGGCCGATACAGCCGGCCGGCTTTCCGGACTGCGTGCTCTCGAGCCGCAGGTCAGCATCCTGACGCAGCGCTACAACGACCTTTTGACCCGGCAACAGGACTTGATGCGGCGTATTGCAAGTCCATCCCCCGGAGTCAGGCTTCTCTCAGCGGCGTGGCCCCCTACCAATCCAACGACTCTTTCGCCAATTTTTCTTATTCCGCCTGGCATGGTCGTGTTTGGCCTGATTGGAGGGATTTTCATACTTGTCCGCCAACGCTTCGATCGCACTTTGCGCGGAGAGGCCGAAGCTGAAGCAGCGCTCAAGGTTCCGTGCCTCGGGCTAATACCCCAGGCTCCCACAACGCACGCGAAGCGACTGCAGCAGCTGGTTTCAGGCCAGCAGGGGTGCAGATACAGCCGCGCCGTGACGTCCCTGCTTGTCGCCGCGGCGCCCCAACAGGCAAGGGATTACTCGAACATAATCTTGATAACATCCTGCGGTGAGGATGATGGCAAGACCGAGCTCGCATGGAGCATGGCCTTGGCGGCCACCAGACTTGGAGGGCGAGTACTCTTCATTGATCTGGACCGCACGGACCACCGCCTTACGGGCGAGTTTGTGAAGGAATTCAGCGCACGTAAGCCGCACAATTTTTTCGGAGACTATGTGAGTGACCGTTGTGCACTGCACGATGCGATAGCAGGAATGTCGGCGATCGGGATCGACTTCATGGCGCTCGCACCGTCGGAGGATCTGCTGCCCTTGCTGTCCAGTGTCGACGGCTCCCCTTTCAAAGATGAACTGCACTCGATCTATCGGGTCGTCATCATAAATGGACCGCTGGGGCTTGAGGGACCAGAGGCCAGGCTCCTGACAGGCTGGGGTGACGTGGTTCTTTTCGCCGTTCGCTGGGCGAAAACGCGACGCAGCATCGCGCGAGGCGTTCTGGACCTGCTTGCGGGCGATGCACCAGCTTCGGTCCCCGTCGCAAGCGTTCTCACGAAGGTTAATCTCAGGAAGCACGCTGGTTACCGGTTCGGGGACAGCGCTGACCTCTTGCTGGAGAGGACATGACGAGCGCGGCTCTTGTTGTTGCGCACTTCCCGCTTGGTTGAAAATCACCGCGCTAGGCGCTGCGCCGATCGGCTGCTGGGCGCGGGCCATCCGGCAGTAGCTGGGGTTGTCGCGGAGAGATCCATCCGGAGCGTGGGTCCGAAGTGTCACAACGGAACCTACGGCCAGGAGCCGCCGGACGGGCATTCATGAATTCCGGACCCCATCTGAGGCAACGCGCCTGACGCCGTCCTTCGTCTGCTTGGCGTTCACCGCGCGCCTAGTGGTGTCGAAATCACCCTTCACGCGGACCCGCTCATCGCTGCTTGGCTTGGCGATGAATCCGTAGCGCAGGTGACGAGACTTTGTCGATCTTTGCCCAGAGTGCGCTCCCCCCCATCGTCGATGCATTCCTGACCGCGTATGCCCATGCCGGCAACCGCGATGGTGAAATCGCAAGGGCAGTCAAACCTTGCGCAATCCGTTGCGCTTTGCTTCGCGGCAGGGCGCGCACGAACTCACTCACGCTACCTGGTTTCTCTCCCTTTCGGAAAAAGCTGTGGACGATGTCTTGTTTCAGGAATTTGGCGAGATTGAACGGCTCCCGCTCGCACTTGCTCAATTGCAAGCCGTGCCGCTGACATATGGCATCGAAGGCTTCTTTCGTCCATCGGCCGATGTGGTTTGGTGGCATGTCTATGAGCGAGCCATGGGACTCCATGTAGTAAGTTCTGTTTTCATTTGGCACGGCGATAAAGGCAGATCCTTGCGCCTTCAAAAGATATTTCAATCGAGCAAAAACGTCGTCCACTTGGTCCATATGCTCGAAGACTTGAAACATGAAAATAAAGTCGAAGGACTCTTTCATAGAATCGAAGCTGTCCATCCGAAAATCGCCTGAATAGGTCTTAAAGCCTTTCGACGCCAGTACAGACCTCGCCGTTTCGTTGTAGTCGACCGCAGAGATGTCGGAAACATGGAAGAATTTATTCTTGATGCGATCGAGAAAATATCCGAACCCAGACCCCACTTCGAGGGCAGTTTTTCCGCCAGTCTTCAGGCCCGCGAGCTCTTCGATAGTCCTTGAATATTCCCATTTCATGGTCGGATAGGAAGGGTACGCCCAGGCTAAGTTATAAAATTCAACGCCGCCAGCGACGAAGGGATCTGCAAAACCGAATCCGCAATCTGCGCATTTGCGGATATCGCATGTGTTGCTGCCCCAGAGATCCGACAGGTGGCTTGTTAATTTTCGAGAGCGATCGGGGTCCTGACGCGGATTGATGAAATGTCGAGAGGCCTCATCTGCTGTCACTTCGAACAATTTCGCGGTTGATACACTGGCACACGCCGGACAAATGGTCATCTCGCTTACCCCTAAAGGCCAGACCGAAGGAAAGCCGCCTTCGACGGTATATGATGCGCCCCAGCCCGCCCGCCGTCGCGCTCGACGATGCCGCCATGCTCAGAAGCTAAATCGTCTCAGGCTACGCAATCGACCCAGTCTCGGGCGGATCGCGAACACGTAAGTAAGAATGTGCTGGCTCGCTATTTTCATAACTGACGGGCGAAGAATTTGCATCGCATCTCGGATCGTCGCCCGCCAGGGTTGCTGGTGGAATCTGCTGGGAAGACGAGCAACCCGCAGCGCCCGTAACAGAGTCTCAGGGCAGGGAAGATGTTTACGATCCTCGATGAGGTTCCAGTTAAGCTCTTTGACGGCAAGCGTTACCTGATCGACCTCATCGAAACTCTTGGTTGTAGTGATGCTCGGGTGGTTCGTCGCGTCGTAGAAGATCAAGCCATCGTTTATCGCGACCATGTCTCCGTGGCAGGCCAGATCGACAAAGAACAGCTGGTCGACTCCAGCTGGGATTGAATTATGGGCGCGCATCAGGCAACCCGCGTGAATGACGTCGCGGTTGATCAAAAGCGTCGATGGGATGATCCCAAGGCTCCGCGTCGTGCGGACCAGATAGAGGTCCGTCAGGCATTGCTGGCTTGAGTAGACGGAAATTCGTTGCCGCCCCTGCGGTGGCAATCGGAATTTCATCCGATCGTCCTCAATTATATTGGCTGCACAGGTCATGAATGCAGCTGAGGGATGCTTGGTGGAAACCTCGGCAAAGGTCTTGAGTGCGCCCGGGGCGAGCCAGTCATCGTCATGGAGCAGCTTGATCCATTTTCCGGCGCAAGCGAGCATGGCATTGTTGGTATTCTCTACCTGACCGCGGCCCCGGCAGTTTTCGACAATTCGGATGCGAGGCTCGGTCCGCGCATACTCGGCCACGATTGCCCAAGTCGGTCCGTCCCGGCCCTCGTCGTCGCTGACGACCAACTCCCAACTGGAAAAATTCTGACTCAGAATGCTATCCATTGCCCGGCGGATCGTGTCCGGTCGGCGAAAGGTTGGGATTGCAACTGAAATGAAAGGGCGCAGTCGCGAAGCATCAGCGCGATGATGTTGGTCAACCACAGCGGTCGTTTGGAGCTGATCAAGCTGCGATTGTTTCATGGTGCTTTTCCCTCGAGATGATGACCTTGTTTTGGTATGGCAGCTCCCGCTGGTTTAATGGCATGGCTCAAAATATACAGAGAGGCCGCCGTTTTCAGTGCAAACCCGACGCCGCCGCCGGCCGCCATCAGATAAATGACCTTGAGTGGTTCCCAACCTGCCTCAGCACCGGCAAGAAGCGGACCAAACACCAGCGCCGTCCGCGCGCCGTCGACGAGAAGCCGTAGCTCCTGCCGGCGCAGGAGAGCTGGGACATCTTGAAGCGGCGTCGCCAACGCCTGCGCAGCCCCCATGAACGCCAGCGCGGTCATAATGTCTGCGGCGGGAACCCAGGGCGGGCCCAGCAGGGGGACGACAATATATGGTGCAGCCAGGCCAAGCGCCAATATTGGCAATGCAGTGAGGCAGGCTGAAAGCATCAAGAGGCCGCGTGCGGTGCCGAGCAGATGTCTGCGATCACTGTTTTTGTTCGCCTCGGAGACAAAAACATTGCTGAGCGGGGTGGCGATCAGCGTGACCGGCGCAGTCACCAGCCGCGCTGCCACTCCCAGGTAACCCGCAAAAGCGGCGCCAAACAGCGAACCAACAAGTATTGCGGGAAGATTGATAATGGCGAAACTCGCGAGAGCTGAGGGAATGTCAAATAACGGAAACTTGTATTCTCGCCTGGCGACGGCAAAGACGGTACGCCACGGCGCTCGGGCGACGCCGTGTAAGTCCTTCCAGCTCAGAATCCGAGAGCCGAGGAGTCCGATAAAAATGAATTGGCTCAGGATATGGGCATGTACCATCGACTCACCTCCGAAATGGGCGAGCCCAAAAATCAATTGCAGCAGGGCCATGGTCGCCGGCAAGATCAGCCGGCCGAGGGCGAAGTCTCGTAGCAGGCCTGCGCGCAGGCTCCAGCAGTTCATGGCTTCGACGAGACCTGCGCCCGCCATCCCAAGTGGAACGAGCCAGGCGAGGTGGCCGACCCGCGCTGGAGCGATGCTCGCCCACAGCAATCCTGCCGCAAAGGCGAGGACACTCGTCACCGACACAGCCAGGAGAATGAGCTTAACAGTCACATACGCCCGCGCATTGTCCTTGACACCATAGAGAGAGGCCTCGAAACGCAGTGCTGCGATCGCGCCGAGGATGTTTACGATCGAAAGATAAATCGTGAAGATCCCGAAATCTGCCGGGGAATAGAGCCGGGCCAAAACGGGAATAGCGGCGACGAGAGTCAACTGACCGGCAATCGCCATGGCCGAAACGCCTCCTGCCGCGCGCAGAATACTGCCGATCGGGCTTGGAGGAACACGGGTGATTATTTTCTCGACCGTAGGAACCGTCCTGGATCTCAGAAAGTAGCTTTGGGACATGAGCTCGCGATTCCGAGGAGGCAAAATGCGGTTGACCGGAGCTTACGATGGGGCCTGAACGTCACCATCATCCATCTGAATGACATCGTTCGGCGGAGCGGCGATGTAGCGAATTCTTTGTGCTCCGGGCGGGGCACAACTGCAGCTCTGAAATTGAGACCGCTCGTTGGACTTGCCCGCGATGAACTGATTTCTGCGGGGATCGCGCGGGCATCGATGCTCGGGAATGTCGTCGTCACGTTATGCGGTACCAACTGGATCTTTTGACCAGACCAGCAGCCGCGACAAGGATGGCCGACGCGTGGATTCGTCGCTCCGACAAGGCGCGGATTACACGGTGGGCTTACACATGCATTAACGTTTGTTGCTGTGTGCTGGCTGCGATGTTCGTTCCATGAAAGTCCCGGTACCATTCGACAAAGCGTTGCACTCCGTCCTCGAGCGTTGTCGCCGGGGCGAAGCCGACAGCGTTACGAAGATCACTCACGTCGGCGCGAGTCTCCAGAACGTCGCCCGGTGGTAGAGGCACTTCCACGCGAATCGCCCGGCAGCCAAGGGCGGTCTCGATGAGCGAAATCAGCCGGTTAATCTCCTCCGGCCGGTCGTTGCCAATATTATAGACGCGGTACGGTGCAGAACTTGTGGCGGGATCTGCGGTAAGAAAATCCCAACCCGGGTCGGGTCGCGGCGGTGCAGCGAGTGCTCGAACCACCCCCTCAGCGACGTCGTCGATATAGGTGAAGTCTCGCCACACGCGGCCGGCATTGGCTACTTCGATTGGTTTCCCCTCGATAATCAAACGCGTGAACATGTAGACTGCCATGTCGGGCCTGCCCCAGGGGCCATAAACGGTGAAGAAGCGCAGTCCGGTCACGGGCAAGCAGAATAAATGACTGTATGAATGCGCCATGAATTCGTTTGAACGCTTGGTTGCGGCGTACAGACTGACAGGATGGTCTGCGCCGTGATGCTCAGAAAACGGTGTGGTTCGATTTGAGCCGTAGACGGAGCTCGACGAAGCGTAGACGAGATGACTAACGCCGAAGTGCCGGCAGCCCTCAAGGACGTTGAGAAACGCCACTATGTTCGATTGCACATAGCAATGCGGGTCAGCAAGTGAATGACGCACGCCGGCCTGAGCCGCGAGATGGACAAAGTGTGAGGGGCGAAATTCTGAAAACAGCAACTGAACGCGGGCGGCATCCGCCAGATCAATTCGCATCGAAGTGAAGCCCGGCTCGGCACAGAGACGTGCAAACCGCGCTTCCTTGAGTCGTGGATCGTAGTAGGGGGTGAAATTGTCGACGCCGATGACTTCGGCACCCAGACGCAAAAGCCGCAAGGCGACGTGAAAACCAATGAAGCCTGCAGCACCGGTGACGACGATCGGTCCTATCGGGACGAGTTCCTTCACGGCGCGGTCTGACCGGGATCGGGCGGTTTCCATATTTTCCGCAGAAAGAACGGAACCACCGTTTAAATCATGATCCAATTTTTTGCCCCTTCGACGTCACTCGACAGTGTCGAATTGCCTATTCCGAGATCCCGGCCAATTGTGCCGGGATGTTATGTGCCGGGGCGTCGGCGTCGGCACAGGTGAGCAGGCGCCGGCCACGCGCTGCGCAACGTGACCTGCCAAGCTAGGTTGGAACGGCCTCCAGCACCGGTCGACCAAGCCCCGTCGCATGTGGATGCCGCCAACTAGACCCCAACAACTGCGCGGCCCTTACGGCAGGACCGAAATACGCCCAAGAAGGGCCACCAGTTCCGCCTGGCGTTTTGTTTCGGTCTTGGCGAACAGCGAGGCAAGCTGGGAACGGATCGTGGTGCGGCTGAGACGCCAGCTGCGAGCGATCTCCAAAGGTGCGTCGCCCTGGGCCAAGCGCAAGGCGAGGTGCGTTTCTGCGCTCGTCAAGCCAAACATTCTTTGCAGCGTCCGAGGATTTGGCCCCGACCTGTTGTCGCGATCCAGCAGCGCCACAATGCTTGTTCCGTCGGGAGCGATAACGCCGTTCTCGTTCAGTATCACCGGTCGGTCGCCCCTGCTGCGGATCACCACCCAAGACAATGAGCCCGGCAGGAATTGGCCCGGAACATTCGCGATCAGCCGCCTTAGGGCGGCCGTAAGTCCGCTCGCCGTGTCGGCCGCTTCGCCCTGGCGCTCAAGCGTGGTTTGGGCGGCTGCGTTCCACTCGACTACTTTTCTTTCGCGATTCAACACGAGATAGCCACAGCCAATGCGATCAAGCACGCCGGTTATGGATTCCAGACTGCGGCCTTTTGGTTCGCCGAACCTTGCGCCCAATGGATCCGATGCGCGATCGGGAAGGTGACCAGAAGAGGGCCGCGTATTCCGCGCTTCAAAATCATACTTGGTCCTCGTAACAATATACCGATTGTTCGAAGAAGCATCGACCTGTCTATCGATCAGATTCATTTTCTACCCCTAACCCAAAGTTTCACACGCCCGAAATAAGTATTCGGGATTCATGTAGTCTTCTATGTGTAGCTGGATTATAGTCTTCTATGCGCTGACGGATAATACGTTCATCATCACCTTGAAAACTTAATATGATCCGACAGTTCTAAGGCAGCTCTTAGGCCCCGCTGCGTCCGATAAAATGCGCGCTATGATAGCGGTATGGCAATCCGGCAGTGGTACTAAGCTGTACGTTTTTTGCTCTAGTCTCGACGGGCTAGTCAGAAGGTTGTAGTCTGTGTCCATGAGCTCGCAGTCGCGCAGGTCGAATTCGAACCCGTCGGGCAGATTGCTAACTCATATTGCGTCTGCATCGGTGTTAGCTGCCACACTGATATTTGAAATAAAATCGTCAGCCTATATTGGGCAAGGCGCAAGTTTTCTGGAATTTATTCCGGCTATTATTATTATCGCTTATCTCGAAGACCGCGTACCTGCGCTCGCTGCGACCATTCTGATGGTTGCTGTCGGGCTGTGGGCACGAGGACACGATCAGATTTCAAGTGGAGACTGGGCACGCGCAATCCTGCTTCTGGTTTCGGGTGGCGTGATTGCCATGACCTTCCATCGTCTGCGGCAGGACTTGCGTGAGTTGCTGGAAGTCGCGGAGGCCAGGCTCGCTGCCGTCGAGGCGACCGAAAGCCGCTATCGTTGGGCCTTCGAACGTGCTGCCATGGGATTCGCGAACACCAACAAGAAAGGTGAGTTGCTGCAGTCCAACAGACGCCTTTGTGAGATGACCGGGTACAGGGAGGAGGAGCTTGCCCAATTACAGCTTGATACGCTCGCCCATCCGAACGACCGGGATACCTTGGCGCAATTGCTGGCGAGGCTGGGCAATGACATTTCTTCGTTCGTTTCGGAGGTGCGTCTGTCACGAAAGGACGGTACGGCATTCTGGGCCAGGCTAACGCTTTCTTCGTCCGTGCCCGAGGGTGGCCTCTCGGAGAGCATCTTCGTGGTGGTCGACGATATTTCGGAACGACGCGCTGTTCACGAAGCGCTTCGGGCCCAGAAGGAATGGCTGGACCTCGCTCTGTCTGCTGGACGCTTGGCCACGTGGCGCATAGACCTTAAAGACGGGGTAGTCACGGGCTCGGACACGTTCTGGGACATTCTCGGCCTGGCCCAGGCCAATAGCCGCAGTTTGGAGGAGCTGTCAGCTGTCGTTCATCCGGCGGACTGGCCAAAGCTGGCGGCATCGAGAAAGGCCGCACCATCGGTCACGAATTACGATGTCGAGATACGCGTCCGCCGACCGGACGGACATATCCGCTGGGTTGCCCTGCGCGGAAGGGAGGAAAGACATGATGATGGTGGACAACGGCTTGGGGTGGCCGCCGACCTGAGCGAGAGACGACAAACCACGCTGCTGCGCGCCGCGGCAAAGAAGCGGGAGCGCATTATGCTCGAACAGCGTCACAGATTCGGCAACGTTTTCGCGGTGATCACGGCGCTCGTGAAAATGGTCGATGCTCCTGGAAACAATGTTGCCAAATACAAGGAAATGCTGATCGACCGGATACGCGCGCTTGAGGCAACCCATCTGCTTCTTTCACGCAACGGCAGCGTATCGGGGACGCTAAACGATCTCGTTGCGCAAGAATTGCAACCATATATGGGAACACGCGCCATATCGGTCGGCGGTCCTTCCGTGACGATGTCGGGAGGCGCCGCCGAGAGTTTTGCGATGATCGTTCACGAGCTTGCCACCAATTCCATGAAGTATGGAGCGCTTGGCGATCCAAAAGGCCGGATCGACGTAAGCTGGACGTTCGCACCTGAAGACACAGGCAGCGAGATCGGGTTCGAGTGGGTGGAATCGGGGCGGCGGCGGACCTCGAGCGTAGTCCGTCATGGCTTCGGTTCCATGATAATCGGAGTGGATGGAGCGCCGCTTGTCGGTCACTCTCCCAGGCTGGAAATATCGGACCAAGGGTTACGGTATTCGCTGCGGCTGTCACGCAAGGAAATCGGATTGTAGTGCAGTGCTCCAATCGCAAAGCAGATATCTAAAGGCGGGTCGCGCTGAGCGGCCTTTGAGATGCGCAGGGTTCCTTCCAAGAATGTCGTCGGCCCAAAGCTGCGCCGCGGCTTTGGGATATGCAGTAAAATGCATGAGGAGTCTTGCGACGCCGTTTGCACGTCCAAAAGGACGCGCGGCGCTCTAGCTGGCATGTCTCGAAAGCCAAGTCTTCAGCATAACGGCAGCCTCGGTCCGATTGCGTACCCCCAATTCACGCAGAACCGCAGCAGCGTGGATTTTCGTGGTCGCCTCCGCGATTTCCAGATCGCGCGCAATTTCCTTGTTTGAATAGCCTTCCGCCATCAGCTTGAGGACTTCCTTTTGCCTCGAAGTCAGCCTGCCAAGGTTGACGCCAGCGGTACGCCTCTGTGGGCCTTTGTCGTCGGAATGGGTATGCGCGTGGGTTGTTTGCGTCGCTCCCGGGCGTGACAGAAGCGCAGGAACATAGATGCGGCCGGAGAGGATTTCATTGACGGCCAAAACAACCTCTTCGTCGGTCTGCGATTTTACGATGTAGCCGTGAAGCCCGATCGACAGAGCTGTGAGTATTTCCGAGCGTGAATCGTTTCCGGAAACGATCGCAAATCGCGTGTCCGGATAGGCAGACAGGATCCCGCCGAGCACTTCTTGATTGAACAGGCCCGGCATATTCAGATCCAGGATCGCAAGATCCACGAACGACTGCTCTGCCAGCAAACTGAGCACCGCGTCGAAACAGGACGCTTCAAAGATCTCCACACCTGGAATGCCTGCGGTCAGTGCCAATCGCAAGCCGCGACGATACAAGCCGTGATCGTCGGCGATGACGATTCGATACATTGAACTACCCCAACGCCTATCTGAATGGATTGAACGGTAATGGCCTGAAAATCGTGGCCATCCACTCGTCGATTCATCCAGCCGACGCTGCGGCACCCCCAACACCGCAAACGCCAGATTTCTAATATAATCTTAAATGACGGGAAACGCTCCTCTTTTTTTGCCCCTTGTGAGCGAAACCCGCCGAACGTCGTCGAACATACGTTCTGACCTTTTGGACAGCTGACAGACCGGCCGGTCGTTCAGCAGTGCTATAGGCCTAAAGATATAGAACAGCAAAACGGCTGAATTGTTACCATTCGAATGCACGACGACATCCACCCTGACGGCCACATACCATCCAGATGCAATGTCCGGATCAGGGGACAGTGGAGTAATCTCACCGGTCTTCTACGGGAAATCTCACCGGTTCTTCTGAGGGGACAAGAACGCGTTTCCCGGGTGCTGACCAGGGCAGGATAGCCGGCCCGTGACGATGGCGTTCAGGCCGAATGAACAAGGGAGGACCAGGATGAAAGCGGTTATTCAATGTGGAGGAATGGGAACACGCCTCCGCCCCTTCACTTCGGTCTTGCCGAAGCCGCTCATGCCGATCGGCGCACGGCCGGTTCTCGAGATGCTTCTGAAATGGTTGCGACGCAACGGCATTCAGGAAGTTTATATTACAACCGGGTATCTCGGCCACTTGATCCGCACCGTGTGTGGAGATGGCTCGCAGTGGAACCTGAAAATTCGATATACGCAGGAGATGGAGCCGCTTGGCACCATCGGGCCACTGTCTTTGATCAGGGATGAACTGACGGAGCCATTCATCGTTCTCAATGGCGATGTCCTCACGGATCTAAGCCTCAGTCGATTTGTAGCAGCGCACCGTAAGCACACCGATCCAGTGACAATCGCAACAGCCTGTCGCCTGATCAAGATGGATTTCGGCGTCATCGACGAAGTCGACAATACCGTGCAGGTCTTTCGCGAGAAGCCGACGCTTTCGCATCTGGTCAGCATGGGAATTTACTGCATGAACCCGGATGTTCTGCAGTTTATCCCATCCGGCATACCCTTTGGGTTCGACGACCTGATGCTGCAGATGATGCAGAACGGCACAACCGTGCACGTGTACAAGCATGAGGGTCTCTGGCTCGATATCGGGCGCGTCGACGATTTTCAGAACGCACAGACCATTTCCTGGGAAGACCAGTCGGCCTCGATCGAGGTCACTGCGACGGCTGCATGATGATGATGAAGTCACGAGCCCGGTTCCCACAGTTATCAGTCTAGGAGGTTGTGATGCTCTTGGTCAGTGCCCCGATCTTGGGTGTGCCGGAGAAGACTGCTTTGACCAGGGTCATCGACAGCGGCTGGCTGACCATGGGGGAGCAGGTACGAGCCTTCGAACAAGCTTTTGCCGACGTTCATGATGCGGAGGATTGCGTCGCGGTCAGTTCTTGCACCGCAGCGCTTCATCTCATTTTGCACGCACTTGGCATCGGACCGGGCGACGAGGTGCTGGTGCCATCCTTGACGTTCGTGGCGACCGCAAATGCGGTCCTCTATGTCGGTGCGACGCCGGTTTTCGTCGACATCGAGTCAGCCGACGTGCCGCTGATGTCGATCGTGGAAGCCGAAGCGAAATGCACGGCCCGCACCAAGGCAATCATTCTCGTTCATTTCGCCGGCTACCTCGCCGATCGGGAACAATGGCAGAGGTTCGCCCGTGCCCGGGGGCTACACATCGTCGAGGACGCCGCGCATGCGCCGGGCTTGAAGGAGGTGGGGACATTTGGTGCCGCGGCCGCCTTCAGCTTCTACGGCAACAAGAACATGACCACGGCGGAAGGCGGGGCTGTGATCGCCAGGGATGCCGGTCTGCTCGAGACAATCCGCCAGGCGCGTGGACATGGGATGACCACCGGGACACGTCAAAGGCTGAACAGCCGCACCCCTCAGTATGATGTCACCATGCTCGGATTCAACTATCGCATGGACGAATTGCGGGCTGCGATCGGACTGGTCCAGCTGCAAAATCTGCAGGAGTGGAATGAGATCAGGCGTATCCTGGTCATGCTGTATCGTCGTCTCATAGCGAAGCATTGCCCAGCCGTGACCATCCCGTTCCACGAGCCGCGGACGTCGGCCTACCACATCATGCCTATCCTTTTGCCACGTTACGCCGACAGGCAAGACGTCATCGACGCACTGCGCGGGCAAGGGATACAAACCACTATCCACTACCCGCCGGTGCACCAGATGACGCTCTATCGTGAGCTCATTCCCGGTACTCACTTACCGCGCACTGAAGATTTCGCCCAGCGCGAACTGACTGTACCGCTGCATCCGCAGATCACCGCACCTTTGGTCGAAACGGTGGTGGTCGCTCTTGCCGCAGCGGTCAATAACTGCGCTCAGACAGGAACAGCCGCATGAATGCCCTGGACCTAGCCATTCACAGGCCTAACGGCTCGAGCGCCGCCCATGGGTCTGCGAGACGAGCAATCGATCTCGTCATTGCTGCAGCCGCGGCGATCGTCTTCGCCCCGCTGATGCTGCTGATTGCCGTGGCGCTGCTGCTGGAAGGCGGTCGGCCCATCTTCTTCGCACAGACCCGCGTCGGGGCCGGTGCTCGCCCATTCCGCATGTACAAGTTTCGCAAGTTCAGCGTGCAATGTGACCCCGGTGGCTTGGCTCTGACCATGGCCGATGACAGCCGCATGACACCGATAGGACGGTTCCTCGCGGTCACCAAGTTCGACGAACTGCCACAGCTTTGGAACGTCTTCAGAGGCGAGATGGCAATCATCGGGCCACGCCCGGAGAGCCTTGCCTTCGCCGATTGTTTTCGCGGGGGCTTCGAAGACATTTTACAATACAAGCCAGGCTTGCTGGGTCCAGCCCAGGTTCTCTTCCGGCATGAAGCCCGTTTCTATCCGCGATCGATGGACCCGCTACTGTTCTATCGCCAGGTTCTGTTTCCTGCCAAAGCCAGGCTCGACCTTTCCTATTATCCGCAGCGCACGATCGGGTCCGATGTTGTGTGGATGGTGCGCGGCTTGCTGGCGGTGCTTGGGGTGGTTTCGCCGTCGCCGATCGGAACTTGAGAGCAGGTGGAACACCCGCACTCTCGTGGATTTGCAAAGTCAGTGCCTCACGTCATAGGGGGAACGCTTGGGTCATGGCATACAAGGGCAGGAAAGTTCTGGTTACCGGTGCCGACGGATTCATCGGGTCGCATCTCACCGAAGCACTCGTCCGTAGCGGCGCGGACGTCACTGCGCTGGCTCTCTACAATTCCTTCGACAGCCACGGCTGGCTGGACGATTTGCCGGACACCATTCGAAGCCAGTTGAACCTCATCCGCGGCGATGTTCGTGACAGCGCCTTCCTTAACCGGATCGTGCGTGGCCAGGCGGTCGTGTTTCATCTCGCCGCACTGATAGCTATCCCATATTCGTACGCCGCGGCCCAGTCCTATGTAGAAACGAACATCCTGGGCACGGTCAACGTCCTCGAAGCGGCGCGCCAATGGGATACGGAGCGTGTGGTGCACACCTCGACAAGCGAGGTTTATGGCACCGCGCTGACAATGCCTATCAGCGAATCGCACCCGTTGCAGGGACAGTCACCATATTCGGCATCCAAGATCGGCGCGGACATGATGGCGGAGTCCTACGCCAGATCGTTCGACATCCCTGTGGTTATCATGCGGCCCTTCAATACGTACGGCCCGCGCCAGAGTGAGCGGGCCATAGTACCGACCATTATACGCCAGGCTCTCGACAAGAAATGCCCGGCGATCATGGTGGGAGACACAAGCCCGATCCGCGATCTTACTTTCGTGGAAGACACCGCGGCGGCGTTTTTGACCGCAGGTTCCGCCGAGCTCGAATTTGGCCATGCCTACAATGCCGGAAGCCAGCGCGCCGTGACGATCTCGGACATATTGGATCTGGTGATCGAGTTGAGTGGCTGCAAGAAACCAATCCACCGGGACGAGCGCCGCCTGCGGCCGCAGAATTCCGAGGTGCGTGCCTTGCTGGCCGATTCTTCGCTCCTCGAAAGCAAGACTGGATGGCGTGCCCAGACCAGCCTGCGCGAAGGCCTGGAGCGGACCATCGGATGGTGGCAAGGGCGCCTCAGCGAAGGCCGGGTGCGACACGAGATGGGCTACATGACATGAGCTTTCGCCCGGGAGGATTGGCTCTGTTGATTGCGGCTGCCTTGTCGTTGGATTTGACCGTGGCAGGCAGTCGGCAAAGCAGCGCGTCGAGACAATTTGTTGCGCCAGTGACGATGGACTTGCCCGATTATCTCCAACCCGCGACCGACCCAGCCTTCGGGACAATTTTCATGCGCATTACCAAGCCTGGGGCCCTTGGGAATGGAGTCGTATGCGAGAAAAAATTCTGCAGCCACCGTTATTCCAGCGCCCAGGCCTGGAATTCGGACCAGACTCTCCTCGTCATCACCAACGGCTGCAATGGCATGTGCTTTTTCGACGGGCAGACCTATGTCCCGCTCTTCCGTCGTGCTCGATCGGCTGAATGCGAATGGCATCCGCAAAATGCCGATCTGATGATCTGCGTTCAGGACCGGAAAATTTCGACCTGGGCGCCGCGGACCAATCGCGAAGACGTCCTGTTCGTTTCACCGAATTATCGTGATCTTCAGTTCGGGCCGTCCAAAGGCAATCCCAGCCGTGACGGCGATCGCATAGCAGTGCGCGCAATCCGTGGGGATGGCGCGATGGTTGTATTTGCCTATGATCTCAAGCAGCGCCGGAAATTTCCGGACATCGATCTTGCTCAGCTTGCCGGAACCGTCAGCGCCTGCTCGATCTCCCCGCTCGGTGCGAACATCCTGTGCTTTCAGAATGTGAACGAGGACACAGAGCAGCGGGCTATTTTCTCCGTCGACGGGACGTTGCGGCAGAGGTGGACTGACCATCATCGCCCCGGCCATGGCGATATGACGGTGGATAACGACGGCAGCGAAGTTTTCGTGGGCATCAGCAAGTCCGACCCTGACAAATATCACGTCATCAAAAGGAGGCTGGGCGACGGAAAGGTCACCTCACTTATGAAGTTTGGCGAAGCCGAGCATGCATCCCTGCGGGCATTGGACAGGCGCGGTTGGGTGTTCGTAAGCTATGGCGGCAAGCCGGAAGAGATATCTGCCAATCCCGACTGGGCGCCATATGCGCGAGAGGTGATCGCGCTTCGCCTCGACGGCAGCGGGGAGGTTCGACGCATCACGCAAACTCACAACGTCCCGTCCGATTACTGGAGCGAGACCCATGCCTCGCCATCCCCCGACGGCTCGCAGGTAATCTGGTCGAGCAACTGGGGCGTGCCTGGCGGGCCGGTCTACGAATTCGTCACCCGTCTCGATTGGCCGGAAGAGCCGCGGTCGAACCAGAAGGAGATTGCCGCCAATGGTCCTCGTTGATCGAATGCTTCTTGTCGTGTTCGGTATGCTGGCTGCCATGAATACGGCTGCTGCAGCGGAACCGCGGGTCGCCTATCGACTTTCTGCCGGCGACACCGTCGAGATTGGAATTGCCTCCATCCCGGAGCGAACGCAACGTGCGGTGGTCCAGATGGACGGCACGATCGCGCTTCCCGAAGTCGGGATGGTTTCGGTGGGGGGCTTAACTCCGGCTGAACTGCAAACGCGCATGCAGACGATCTTGCCGACCAAGATATTCCACCAGCGTCTGCCTGATGGGCGGGAGCAAATGATCGTCATCAAGCCGACAGACGTGACCGCCGTGGTTGCGGAGTACAGGCCGATCTATGTGACCGGCGACGTGCTCACTCCCGGACAGCAGGCCTACCGCCCGCTGATGACCGTGCGGCAGGCGATTGCCGTGTCAGGCGGTTTCAGCCTTTTGCGGTCCCGGGCAAACCAGGTTGGCCCGGATCCGGTGGATCTGCGGCGCGATTACGAGTCGCTTTGGGGGGAATATACGAGAGATTATTTTCATAGCGCCCGCATCCGCGCCGAACTTCAGGACAAACCGACTTTCGACATGCAGCCACCACAAGGATCTCCCTTGCCGGCAAGTTTTGCGTCGGCGATCGCGCAGGCTGAAGCGGAAGGGCTGAAGCTCTCGTTGGACAACTTCCGGCAAGAGCAGGGCTTTCTCGAAAAAAGTGGCAAGGATGCTGCTGCACAAACCGAGACCCTGCTCAAGCGCGAGCAGGCCGAAGCGGATGGAGTGAAGGCGGACGAAGACGAGCTGGCGCGCGTAAGGAAAGCGTTTGAGTCCGGAAATCTAACCAATACCCGGCTTGCCGATGTCCGGCGCGCTTTGGTTCTTTCTTCCAGCCGAGCACTCGAAACGTCGGTTGAGCTTATGAGAGCACGACGTCAGCAGGACGATTTTACCAGACAGCACGAACGCAATGTCAACCAAAGAAGGATGGGTCTGCTGACTGAGTTGAAGGATACCAACGTGCGTCTTGCCGACGTTAGCGCAAGACTTCGCGCCGCCAGCCAGAAGTTGCAGCCCACGGGAGCGGCCGCTCTGCCGTTGCCGGTTGCCGGCGAAACGATCCAGGCCGAGGTCACGATCATTCGCAAGGTCGGCGAAGAATGGCGAAAACAGCTTGCCCAAGAAGACACCGAGGTCATGCCGGGAGACACGATCGAGGTCAGATTCAGCAGCGCTCTCGAAAATGCGGCGACCCGATAGATCGGCTGCGCCCCGATCCAATCGGCCGCCGCACTGTCGGTTGAGTGTGGGCAACCGCTTTACTGCCTGAAAGCTCTGGAAAACTGGTCGGTGAGGGGCTTCATCAAGTAGGACCAGACACTGCGCTCGTCGGTTCTTATGTGGACTTCGGCGGGCATGCCCGGTTTGAGTATTTTCTCTCCTGTCAGGCACGTCGCTTCATTCTCGACGTCGATGCGCGCCGAAAAAAAGGAAAGCTGGCGTTGCTGATCCTTGATCAGATCCGCTGAGACGCGCTTGACCGAGCCTTCGCAAGCAGGTGTGGTGCCGGCGTCGAACGCTGGAAAGCGGATCGACACCTGCTGTCCGGGATGAATCTCGTCGATACGCGACGGAGGAATGGAAGCGTCGACGACAAGGTTGTCGGAATCGGGCACAATCATCATGAGCACCTCTCCCGCGCCAATCACGCCTCCTACGGTATGGACCGAGGATTCTTGTACTGTGCCCGATTGCGGGGCACGAATGTCTGTCCTGCTGAGTTCGTCTTCGGCCACCACCTTGCGCTCACTGAGCTCGGTCTGCTTGGCTTCCGTTTCGCGAAGTTCGTTGGTCACGTCGCTCCGCATTTGTTCGTCGAGCTGAAGCACCTGCAGGTCCGTTTCACTGATGTGAGCTTGGACCTCTGCTATCGCTGCGACAAGGCGTCCCGATTCGCCGCGAGCCCGGGTCTTGTCCAGGCTGACATTGCTCAACCTCTCCTTGGACACCAACTTCTTTGCGTAGAGAGATTCGACATCCGCAAGGTTCTTGGTCAGCAGATCCAGAGACTCGTCCGTTGCAGACTGCTGCGATTTGAGGCCATCGATCTGACGTTCCAGCTGCTTCGCGCGGCTTTGTAATTGTGCCTTCTGGCCAGCCAGCGCCGCAGCACGGCTTTCAAACAAGGCACGCTCGCCACTGACAAGTGCCGCCACTTGCGGGTCGCCCATTTGAGCGCGAAGGTCGGGCGGGGTCTGCATTTCCGGCAGACCCTGGCGCTCGGCCTCCAGTCGGGCCAGACGAATGGTGGCGCGATTGAGGTCCTCGGTGACTATCTGCAGGTTTGCTCGGGTCAATGTGTTGTCCAGCCTGACCAACACATCGCCGGCCTTCACATGATCGCCGTCCTGAGCGAAGATTCCGCCGATGGTGCCGCCGGTTTGATGCTGGACTTTTTTAATGTTGCTTTCGACCACCACGGTTGCGGGCGCAATCACCGCGCCGGCAATCTTGGTCAATCCCAACCAGAGCCCGCCGCCAAAGATCAACAGCAAGCTGGTTGCCAGGCCCAAGAGCAGATTGGCCCGGATGCCATCCGGCTCTGGCTTCGTCTCCAACGAACGGCCTTCGCCACCGGCTGCGACGTATGACACGGCAACAGCAGAGCGATACCTCGCATATGCCCGGCTGCACCCTTGTGCGGCGGAACGACAATGTGCTGCTAGGCTCCGGACCAGAGTACCCCAGGGTAGATTGGCTCGAATCCCATCCGGCTGCGGCTTCTGCCCGGTCGGCGGGCCTTCGCCGCCAACCGCAGCATATGACGACATGGTCACGTTAGACACTAAGCAATACCTCACGCATGCCCGCTTGCACCGTGCTGCAGCGGAACGACAATGTTTGGCTTGTCCGGGCGCGGGAAGGGCCGGACCACATTTGCCAGAACGTCTTCGCGCGAGCCGAACGAATGGAGCATCCCGTTCGACAGGACGAGTACCTGATCGATGTTGACGAGAGCGGAGGGGCGATGCGCAACGACGATCACGATACCGCCGCGCCGACGCACTGCCAGGATTGCGCCGGCCAAAGCAGCATCACCGTCTGCATCCAGATTGGAATTTGGTTCGTCAAGAACGACGAGGAATGGATCGCCGTAAAGTGCCCTGGCAAGCCCGACGAGCTGCCTCTGCCCAGCCGAAAGGGCCGCGCCGCCTTCTCCGATGCGTGTTTGAAAACCCTGCGGAAGACGCATGATCATCTTGTCCACGCCCGCGGCCTTGGCAGCTGCCAGCACGCCTTTTGCGTCGCTTTTACCGCCGAACCTCGAAATGTTGTCGGCGATCGTCCCGTCGAACAGCTCAACGTCCTGCGGCAGGTAGCCAATATGAATGCCGAGCAGTTCTGAGTTCCACTGATCGAGCGAGGCGCCGTCCAATCTTACCGTGCCACGAAGCGGCTTCCATGCGCCGACCAAAGCGCGCACGAGCGTGGTCTTGCCGGAGCCGCTCGGGCCGACGACCGCCAACCCTGCGCCTCTCGCCAAGCGGAAGCTTACATTGAAGATGGTGGGCTTCTGCAGGCTTGGTGGCGCGACGGTCAATTCCTCGACCGCAAGCTCAGCCTTCGGGCCGGGCAGTTCCATTGGCTCTTGCTGGCTATCAAAAGCATCCAGGGCTGCCGCCAGCTCGGAATAGCTTTTGCGGGTTGCCAGAAACCCTCTCCAGTTTGCGATCGCCACATCGACCGGTGCCAGCGAGCGGCCCAGCAATATGGACGATGCAATGATCACGCCGGGCGAGGCCTCGCCTCCGATCACAAGGTAGGCACCAAGCCCCAGCACACATGATTGCAGGGCCATTCGGAGCGTCTTCGACAGTGAGCTTGCTGCGCCGACGACGTCGGAGAGCCGTTCCTGGTTCTTCAGATAAAGATGACTGACCTCGTTCCAGCGCCGGCTAAGCGGGGCGGAAAGGCCCATCGCCTGAACAACCTCTGCGTTGCGGCGGCCGGAGTCGGCCAGAAGCCGCTGCGCTACGAGTGTCTCAGATGCACGAGCCGCTGGTTTGCGGCCGATGATCTCGGCAACCACCGTCAAAAACACAACGGCACATGCGCCGAGCGTTGCCAGCACGCCAAGCGCGGGGTGCAGCAGATAGATGACCACCATATAAAATGGTATCCAGGGAGCGTCGAACAAGACTGTCGGCCCGAGCCCGGAAAGAAAGCCACGTAGCTGGTCCAGATCACGAAGCGGGTGTACCCGGTTCGCATCCGGCCCGGCGACGAGGGGCAGGGAAAGCGAGGCTGCGAACGCTTTTTGCTGCAGATTTCTATGCAGGCGGCTGCCGATGCGGACCAACAGGCGAAGCCTCACGAAATCGAGGAGCCCATAGGCCGCGTAAAGTCCCAGCATCCCGACTGTAAATCCGATAAGAGTCGGCACGCTCTGCGAAGGCAGCACGCGGTCATAGACCTGGAGCATGTAGACGGAGCCGGTCAAGGCGAGGATATTTATCAATGCCGAGAAAACGCCTACGCCGACGAGGCCGTGCACACAGCCGAACATTGCGGAGCGGAGATCGAGCGAGCGCCCTTTGGTCGACTTCATGATGTGCGCTCGTTGACGCGAAATTGCCGCGCAATCTCGTCGATTCTTTCGATGAGGGACAAACTTTAACCTTCCGGGAAGCAGCAGCCCCGCCCCGCTGCTGAACATTACGAATTGCTTACATACGTGCCTTCTTTGATTAAAATGTAGCAAAATCGTGACGCCAGGCTGAGAATTCGGCAACTGGCTCGCCAGGCTGGGGATAACCGGGTCAGGTAAGGAGATATTCCTAATCATGACACCCGGCAGAAGCTTATGATCATCTTTGTAGCATCAAGGCTTCAAAGCGTCTGGCGACGGATGGGTTTTGATTTTGTCGATCGAGAGTTAAACGGTTTTGAGATACACTTCATCGGTACGTCGGCCACCAACGCCGGCTAAATCGGGGAGGCGAGTGTCGTGAGCGAAGAGATCAATGTTGCCGATGCCTACGGCAGGGGGCGCAGCACCTTCATGGGATTGCAGTTGCTGGTCTCGCCCGGTGCGCTTGTTCCTCGGCCGGAAACGGAACTGCTCGGCAAGGCCGCTCTCGATGTCCTGAGCCAACTGAACCTGCCGGTGCCTCGCGTTGTCGACATGTGCTGTGGGGCGGGCAATCTGGCGTGCGCCATCGCGCACCACGCTCCCACCGCGCGCGTGTGGGCAAGCGATCTTACCGACGGATGCGTGGAGGTCGCGCGCCGCAACGTCACCCATCTTAAAATCGAGGACCGGGTAACGGTGCTTCAGGGCGACTTGTTCAGCGCCTTCTCAGGCTTGGAGCTCGACGGCACTATCGACGTGATCGTTTGCAACCCGCCCTACATTTCGGAAAAACGGCTCGAGGGCGACCGTTCGCATCTGGTCGAGCTCGAGCCGCGTGAAGCATTCGCAGCCGGCCCCTACGGCCTGAGCATCCACATGCGGGTGCTCAAGGAGGCGCCGCGCTATTTGCGGCGCGGAGGCATCCTCCTTTTCGAAGTGGGGCTTGGCCAGGACCGGCAGGTCATGAGTTTGCTCGAGCGTTCCAAGGCCTATGAGAGTATCCGGGCAGTCACCAACCAGGCCGGTGAGGTCAGGGTGGTTGTGGGACATACGAGGGCGCAGGCGTAAGCATCGCAGCCGCGGCAGGTAGACGCGCTGTCGCGGCTAGAAACGGCCGGGAAGCTGAAACAGAGTTGCGCGAGATTTCGGAAATCAGTTTCTCTTGCGTCAGTTTCTCTTGCGCATGACGTATTGCGCAATTCCCTCGATGGAATCGAGATTCTCCGGCAGCAGCTCGCTGTCTTCGACCGTGATGCCGAAGGTCTCCTCGATGAAGCCGATAACCTCGAGCACACCCGTCGAGTCCACGATGCCCTGGTCGAGGAGCGAGGTGTCGCTCTCCAGGCTCTCGGGATCGGCTATATAGAAATTCGAGGCCAGGAAAGCGCGAATTTGTTCGCTGCAGGTATCGGTTCTATCCTTGGTAGATAACATTTATTTCGCCTCCGGTACAAAAGATGAATGCTGATCAACTTCGCCCTGGTACCGACTCATGACAGGGCCGTTTTTTTGAGCTTACCCGTGTCGGTCATCGGCAGACTGGGTACGATGACGATGGACTTCGGAACCATGAAGTTTTCCAGCCGTCTCTGGCACTCTTTCTGCAACTGCTTTTCACCGATCATGCTTCCCTGCTCCATCACGACAAATGCCTTCACTGCTTGCCCGAGCAGTTCGTCCGGAACGCCGATGACCGCGGCTTCCCGTACGCCCGCAATGTTCATCAACACGTTTTCTACCTCCTTCGGCGCTATCTTCTCTCCGCGCGATTTTATGATCTCGTCGCCGCGACCGACGAAGTAGAGGTAGCCCTCGGCGTCCATCCGGCAGTAGTCGCCGGTGTATAGGACCTGCTCACCCGGCAGCGGGCCGGGCTTGAGCTTCCTGGCTGTCGCCTCCGGTTTGCCCCAATAGCCCTTCATCACCGTCGCTCCGCGGATGACGAGCTGACCAACGATGCCGGGGCCGACCCGCCTGTCATGCTCGTCGACAATCCACATTTCCGTATTGGGGATGGCGATCCCGACGCTCGACGGCTTTCGCTCCAGATCCTCCGGCGGCAGGTAGGTGCAGCGCTTGCATTCGGTAAGGCCGTACATCGAATAGATGCGGGCGCCAGAAAACAGCTCTTGCAGCAGGAGAATGTGCTTGAGCGGCAGGGCGGCCGCAGTGTTCGTGACGTAGCGAATACTCGAAAAATCCTGATCCCTGAGAGACCTGAGCTCCCCGAGTGCGGCGAAGATGGTCGGTACGCCGGGAAAACCCGTCACCCTTTCTTGCTTGATCAGCCCAAGGATCTGCGCCGGGAAGGCGAATGAGCGCTCAAGCACCAGCCGGGCGCCCGCGCCGAATGCCATGATCATCTGGTAAAGACCGTAGTCGAAGGCGAGCGGCAGGACATTGAGGATCACCTCGTCTTCGGCAAGCGCCAGGTATGAGGAAATCGAGGCGCACGCGGCGATCATGTTTCGATGCGTCAGCATCACGCCCTTGGGCTCGCCCGTCGAGCCGGACGTATAAATGATCGCAGCGAGATCGATGTCGATGCAGCGGCGCCAGGGCGGCGTGCTGCCGGCTGCCGCGACCGCAGCGTCCCAGCGCACAGCATGCGGCAATTCTTGCAGGTCGCTGTGTTCGATCGGCCCGGAGACGATCATGCGGCGCAACGATGGGCAATTCCGCGCCGGCTCCCTGAAAATCGAGTGCAGGTGTTTGTCGGTGATCAGTGCCGTCGGGCGGCAATCGTTGAGCAGATAATCAAGCTTGTCGCTTTTGGTGAGCGGATTGACGATGCACACCACGGCGTTGGCCTTTAGCACCGCCCAGAACGCAATGACGGCCTCGACAGTGTTGTCGGCGAAGACCACCACGCGATCGCCACGCGCAATTCCGGCATCGGTCAAATGGTGCGCTATGGCGTTCGAACGCATATCGAGATCGCCATAAGTGACGCGTTGATTGCCGCACACCAGGGCCACCTTCTCGCCGAGCCGGCTGGCAGAGTGGGTGAGATAGTCGTGCAGGAGCGGTACGGCGCCATGCATCATGCGAGCACCTCTTCGCGGTGTTCGCGGTCGATATCGATGCTGAGCTTGAGCGTGCGGGCCCCACTTGGACGGCTCGCGATAAATTGCCGATGGAGAAGCTGCGTCGACAGCACTCCGACCAGCGCCATATTGTCGGAGTTGGACAGGTCGCCGCCGCCGGCGCTGGCCTGGCACTTGCTCAAGAGCCGGGTAACCGACTTGGGATCGAAGACGTTCGCTTCGCGCAGCGCCGCCTCCGAAAGTGCTTCGCGAATGTAGGCCGGAGCGCCATCTGCGACAAAGCAAAGCGCGTTGGGAGCCCGGTAAGGCTGCTTCTTGCGGGTGACGATTTCCGACGGCACGATCGGTTGCGCTACGCGCTTCAGCACATGCTTTTCATCGAGCACGCGCAGCTTGTAGGCGGCCGGAAGCGAATTCGCGAGTCTCACGAGTTCATGATCGAGGAACGGGAAGCGCCCCTCGACGGAATGAGCCATCAGCATTCTGTCCCCTTGTGAGGAAAGCAGGTATCCCGACATCAGCGTCTGAATCTCGATATACTGGTCCTGCGCAAGAGAGCCCCATCGCGAAAACTCCGGCGGCAGGCGGGCAAGCAGCTCGGACACGGCGTTATGGCGCTCCGTTTGGGCGCGCATGTCTGCCGAAAACAGCCGCTTGATGGCGCTTGTGGTTCGCCAGCGCGTGCCATGCGCAAAACCAGGCGCGTCACAGGCGTGGATGTCGCGCCCGAAGAACTGGCGTGCCATCGCCTGCTGCTGTACCGGCGAGCGGCTGAGATAGGGATAGAGGCGCTCCAGCAGCCGCGAGCGTCGCGTCGAGGCGGGCTGGCGTCCCCAGAAGCGGCGGACCTTGCCTTCGCGGAACAAATCGTAGCCGGCGAACATTTCGTCGGCCCCTTCGCCGGTCAGCACGACCTTGATGCCATGCTGGCGCACCAGTCTCGAGAGCAGGAACAGCGGCGCCGGCGCGGTCCTGAGGATTGGCCGCTCGGTGTGGTAGATCACCTCAGGGAAGATGCCAGCGATATCGCTGCGCGAAACAACCACCTCATGATGGTCACTGCCGGCCACGCCGGCAACCAGGCGCTGGAAATGCGTCTCATCATACTCGGCGTCGGCAAAACGCAGCGAGAAAGTCTGGAAGCGCTCGCCCGCGAAGCGTCTCCCCAGCGTGGCGACCAGCGAGCTGTCGAGCCCGCCGGACAAATAGCAGCCGACCGGCACGTCGGCGCGTACTATCCTGAGCGCCGTCGCGGCGTCCAGGGCGCTGCGCACTTCCTCCACCGCGTCATCAAGCGAGCCGGTGAATTCATCATCGCCGGGTCCGTCAACCTCTGGATAGTCAGGCTTCCAAAAAGCCCGCTCCCGGACGACGCCGCTGTCATAAATGCGGATATGCCCCGGCGTGAGTTCGCTTACTCCTCCAAACACGCCTTGTGGCGGCGCGACAGTCCAGAGTGTGAAAGTCTGATCGATGCCGGCTGGATCGAAGGCGCGGGGTATATCCGCATCGGCCGCGAAAATGGCCTTCACCTCGCTGGCGAAGTAAAGCCGCCCGCCATGCTCGCAAAAGTGCAGCGGGCAAATGCCGAACCGATCCCGAGACAAGACGAGACGAGCTGCCACGGAGTCCCAGATGGCGACTGCCCACTGCCCATTCATTCGCTCGAAGGCGGCCTCGCCCCACGCATGATAGGCATGGACGATGACCTCGGTGTCGCTGCGTGTGCGGAAGCAATAACCGAGCGCAACCAGATCTTGTCGCAGCTCGACGTAATTGAAGATTTCGCCGTTGAAGACGATCCACATTGTGTCGCCCGCGCCGGCGAGTGGCTGCTGGCCGCTTGCGAGATCGATGACGGACAGGCGGGCATGCGCCAATCCCGCACGTCTGTCCCGGTAAAGGCCGCGTTCGTCCGGGCCGCGATGCGCCAGCGCCCCCGCCATGCGTATCAGCGCATCCCGGGAAGGGGGCGCCGCTGCGGCGCTCAGCGACACAATTCCGGCGATGCCGCACATCGCCTAGCCCTCGCCCATTGAAGAGGACACCAACGGCCGCGCGTGAAGATAACGTGCGGCGCGCCGCTTGCTGTCGATATCCTTGAAAACCTTCTGGACCTGCATCACCGTGAGGCTGGTTGCCTCAGCGACGTCTTCGTCGGCGATCCCATGGTTCAAGCCGTAGAGGCACAGATCCATCAGATAATAAGGAAGCGCGAAGTAGAACTCCTCCTGACTCTGCGCCATCGAGAAGGTGTCCGTGGTGGGCGGTCTGCGCCGGACCTCTTCGTCCACCCCAAGATATTCGGCCAATTGGTAGACCTGGGTCTTGTAGAGGTGGACGATTGGCATCAGGTCGGCAATTCCGTCGCCCTGCTTGACGAAGAAGCCCTGGTCGTACTCCAGGCGGTTCGGCGTGCCCGCTACCGCGTAGTTGAGGCGGTCGGCATGGTAGTATTCGGTCATCTTGCGCAGGCGCTGCTTGTAGTTGGTTGCAGCGACGATCTGCAGATAGGCTGCCGACGGCAGGCGCACTGTGTCGGTCCTGCCCTCGGGGTCCTGAACCGTGAGGCGCGTGATGTTGAGACCGTTGCTCTCGAGAACCGAGGCGAGCACCAGCTTGCATTTCCAGCCGTCCCCATATTCGGGAACGACGGTCTGGATTGCTTCGGTCTGCCGTCTATAGGCGCCGGTCGCTTCCAGGGCCGGCGTTATATCCTCCAGGATCGTTTCGATACCAAGGTGTGCGGCGACAATGCGGCCGAGCCTCAGTGAGTCGCCGGAGGAATGGCGCTCCGGCATGAATATCCCGAGGACCTTGCCTTTCCCAAAGGCGCGAACACACAACGCCGCAACGACGGAGCTGTCGATGCCGCCTGAGAGGCCGACAACCACGCCTCGACGTCGCAGCGTGCCAAGGACCTGCTGGCGCAAGATCTGGACGATGCGATCGACTTCCGCGCCAGCGTCGAGCACCAGGGCGTCTTTGCCGAATGATGAGATCAGGTCGATGGCTTGTACTCCAGTTTGCGAGACTCGATTGGCGAATAGGTTTTCGCCACCGCTTTCTCGATAAGGGGACGATTGGTGGTAAGGTGAGGCTCTACAACCAGATCGATGTGGCTGCCGACGATCGGAATCACGTCCAGATGGGCGAAGACGTTATCCCAGCCGATTGCCAGAGGCATTCCGGGTCGAGCACAGCGGAACAGGGTGCCTGTGATCGGCAGAGCCGGCTTTGGCTCGGCCACCCACTGGAAGAAGGCTTGCGCGCGCAAAACCTCTTGCAGTTCTAGTTTGGTTCTAAAGCTCGTCGCGTTGAACTGTCCTTGAGCGAAGCGGTCGAGAAACTGGACCAGTTGTGCCTCGCGCTTCATTGCCACGGCAACTTTCGCGAGGGCGCGGCAAGCCATCCGGTAAGCGGACACGCGGTTGGTTCGGATTCGATTGACTGTGCGCGTAAACGTCTCCCAGCGGGCGCTTCGCTCCCCGACGAGGCTGGTGTCGAGGATGCCGAGGAACTTTACGGTTCGCCCCGCTGCCAGCAGCCGCGCCGCAACTTCGAAGGCAACAGCGCCGCCGAGCGAATGGCCGAGAAGTCGTACATGGCCCGAGGGTTGGGCGCGGCGGATCTGGTCGACGGCGGCGTCGGCCATATCGGCGAGGCTGTCTTGTCCGCGCAGTATCATAGCCAGGGCCGGATACCTGATCGGGGCAACACGGGTCACCTTGCCCATCGCTGCTGCAAAGGCAGCAAGGCTCGGGCCATAGCCGACGGACCCGGGGAACAGAAAAAGAATGGGAGGGTCGTGCTTCTGGGCGCGCGCGCTTTGATCGCCTGCCTGGGCGGACACGACCGCCTTGATCATTTGCTCCAGGCTCATCCCGACGGTGAAGGCCTCAAGGCCGAGTTCCTGCCCGATGGCGCTTTCGATTTCCATGACGCAGTGCAGCAGCTTTAGCGAATCTCCTCCGGCGTCATCCCAGCGTCCTGCCGCTACGCGCGTATTGAGAATGCTGGTCCATGCCCGCTGGACGACCTGCTGCGCGGTCAGCTTGCCTTGCGGCTCGAGCGGACGCGCGGTCGCCGCTGTCTCTCTGGCTGAAAGATCCATCTCTGCAAGTGTCGTGATGTCGACTTTGCCGCTCGGCAGACGCGGAATCTCGGCGATCGTGTGCAACCGCAAGGGACGCAGCGGCGGCGGCAGATTGGTCCTGACAAGCTGGCGAAGCTCGTCCGAAAAGGTCGCTTCGGCCGAGCGCCGAGGAATAGCAAAGGCGACAAGCTCATTCGCGGCCGTGACGATTGCCACGGCATCCGCGACAGAGGGTGCACAACGCAGCACCCGTTCGAGTTCGGCTGGCTCGACGCGTCGACCGTTGATTTTTACCTGGCGCCCCTTGCGACCGACGATGTGCAGTAGGCCTTGATCATCAAGTCGAACGAGGTCACCTGTCGCGAAAATCCGAAGGCCTGGATCGTGCGGGTCTGATGTTGCCGGCACAACCGCCCCCTCCTCCCAATGGCCAAGCAGGACATACGGGCTCCTGATCAGAAGCTCTCCGCTGCGGCCCGGTTGAACGCGGCGGCCCGCTTCGTCGACAATTGCGAAGGCGATTCCAGGCAGCAGCCAGCCAACTGGAACCGAATCTCCATGCTCTGGCCAGTCTCGCGGCAGGAACCATTGCGAGCCGGTGGTCTCGGTTGACGAATAACCGATCTGGATAAGGCACGTATCGGAGACGGCCTTGCGCAGCAGGGCGATGTCGGTCCAGGGCACCTTCTCGCCACCGATCCGGGCGACTCTGAGTGAATGGAACGCTTCTGCAGGTCCGTCTGCCATAAGCGCGCGAAGCAGTGCCGGCACCAGATAGGTGATTGTCACGTCTTCGGATCGCACCAGGCGTTGAACGGCGCGCAAGCCGACCGCTTCGACTTCGACCAGATGCAAGGTGGCGCCGGTGAGAAGAGCAGCAAGAATCTCCCGGCACCCGGCGATTGTGGCCGGTCCGGTCAATGGCAGGAAAACGTCATCCGAGTTGATGTGGCACGCATCGACATATTGCTGGACCCGGCACAGCAAGCTGCGCTGGCTGTTAACGATGCCTTTGGGCCGGCCCGTACTCCCTGACGTATAAAGCACGATGGCGGGCGCATCGACCGAGACGGAATAAGAACGAGGCACTTGCCCAGCCTGCGAGGCCGCACTGGTCGACACATCGATCCAATTGACCAGGTGAGGCAAACCATCGGGTCGGACATTGCCCTCGCCCAGGACAGCCGAGAGCCGCGCCCCGGCCACGATTTCAAGGATACGCGAGCTAGGATCTCGCGCGTTGAGTGGCACCGAAGGCCGCCCAGCCGTCATGCTTGCCAGCATGGCAATGGGATACCAGGCCGAGTTGGCCTGAAGAATCCCTATCGCCTGTCCGTCTGGGACGGCCGCCGCGATCTGGTGGGACAGCGTCTCGACTGACCGGAGGAGCTGGGAATAGGTCAGACGATTGGCGCCGTCGCTGATTGCAAGCTTGTCGGGGTACTGGCGGACGACATTTCTCAGGTGATCGAAGGCCGCAATGTTGGTAAAATCGACGCCCAATCTTTGAAATGGGCGCAGTACGGGACCACCCTGATCCAGTGCGTATTGTGGGACACTTGACCAATTATCCGAGGTCGTTGTCTGACAATCCACCGCTAGATCCTGATCCGCGACTTCTGATCCCAAATATGCCGAAGACATGAGTTGCCTACGCTAAGATTAGGGTCACTTATCGCCCCCCGCCCCAATCTTTTCATCGATCATTCTGATGATGCCCCGATCTTCGCTCAATGACGCTTGGTTAGTCACTTCGCCTGTTTCGCAAGCCGCCGGCAGAGCCAATCATGCCGGGCTCGCTGGCTGTTGTGGTGCGCATGACACGGACACATGCCAAGGCGGGCTCGAAGACCAAGGTGGGGTCGAAGATGGAATTGCCGCTATTCAGGCATATTGCCTATTCGGTGGTTCTTCCGGACGATACCGCCGATGTTTCGGTGTCGGAATAGCTGCCGGGGACGAAACAATAGGCATAGATCTGTCCCCGATTTTCGTCGGTCACGCGGATCCAATCCTTTTCCCACGTTCGGAAGGTAACACGCCCGCCCGTCATCATAGCTGCGGCTCTGAACGGACTCGGCGCGTTGACAACGCGCACCGAGATAACATCGTCGCCGTCCATACGCTCGACGAGATACGTCTGCATGAAAGCCTCCCCATGCCCCGCTAGATCACCCGCACTTTAACGCCGGCTAATGAATTCGGTTGCAACTGCTTGGCGAAACTTTGGGTCCGATACTTTCCGTACCCACCGGCAACTTGGTCCTCCGTATCCGTCAGGTTTTTCAGCGACGGGATGCCAGTTCAGGGGATGGCAGGCTGATTGCGGCCATGCCGGCGACATGCCAATCTGCGCCGCAACGTTAGGCCTTCGCCTCCGCGGGCAATGGAAAAGGCGCTCGAATGGGCTCCTTTATGCTGTCCGTGATCTGGCATTCTGCCCGTGATTTGGCCTCATCGGACGACCCTGCAGGCCTTTGCGAGACATCCACATAGCGTGGCGTCGCCATCACCGAGGCATAGCAATGTGCGTCGGCGGAGAAATGGGACGGTTCGAGGTTTTCTGAACCTGCCTCACGACGACTGCGTCGTGTCGACGATCCGTTGGAACAGATGGCCTGGTGCTGGAACGTCAATCGTATTTGGCCAGGAAGCGCCCGACGGCGCTGAGGCAGTCGTGCTTTTCCTCCACATGCGGCATGTGGCTGGAATTCGGGAAGACCAGGCCTTCAACGCACGGGATAAGATCCAGAAAGGGCTGGACGCAGGCCTCGGTCGCTTCGTCGTAGAAGCCGCGGAAAACCAGGGTCGGCGCCTCGATCCGATGCAGGCGGTCAACGATGGTCCAGTTCCGCATCGTGCCGATGACGTGGAACTCATTCGGACCGTTCATGGTGTGATAGACGGTCGGATCTTCCTCGATTGCCGCAAATGTCCGGGCGACCTCTGGCGGCATCGGAACGACGCGACAGACATGACGGTCGTAGAAAGCCTTCGTCGCCGCAACATATTCGGGCTGATCGGTGGTTCCCGCCGCTTCGTGCCGGTCGAGCGCACTTTGCACATCGGCTGGCAACTCGGCGCGCAATTGCCGGGCTCCTTCCACCCACAGCGCCATCGAGGCCAGCGAATTGGCCAGGATCAATGCCTTCAGCCCCTCAGGGCGGCGCACGGCGTGCTCGGCCGAGAGTATGCCGCCCCAGGACTGGCCGAGCAGGGTATAATGGCCGGCAATGCTGAGATGGGCGAGCAACGCATCGAGTTCGCCCAGGAAGAAATCGACGGTCCAGAAGTCGCCGCCCTTGTCCGGCAGATGGGTCGATTTGCCGTTGCCGATCTGATCGTAGTGGATGACGGCTCGCCCGGTTCCGGCAAGCTCCTTGAATGAGTCCACATAGTCGTGGGTGCAGCCCGGTCCACCATGAGCGACGACCAGGGGCACCTTGCCCGACCCGATGTCCCCGGTCACACGGTACCAGGTGCGATAGCCCTTGTAGTCGCTAAATCCTTCGGTGATCGCATGTGCCGTCACAGTCCAAGCTCCGCATCATGGCGCGGCAGGAGCCACTTTGGTGCACCCCTCCCAAGCCTTGTTTGCGGCCGACGGTACTAAGCGGCCCAGCGCATTTACAGCTAGCACTATTTATAGGTTCGCCGGTTATGGGTTCGCCCGAGGCAAGGCCGATCGCCCGCAGGTCGCGAGCCTCAATGCTCCGGTTCGAGCAGCCGGTAATGGGCGGCGAGCGCGATGGCATGGAAGCGGTTGCGCGCGCCAAGCTTTCGCGTCGCCGCGTTGAGGTGCAGCGTTGCGGTAGGCACCGCGCGGCCAATCTCACGCGCAACCTGCTTGGCCGTCAGTCCGGCAGCGGCCAGGCGCAGGCACTGACGTTCGCGCGACGTCAGATGGACATGTTGGCAGGTGCGGATTCCGGCGTCGAAACCGGCGTAGGCGGAGTCATGCAGCAGATGACCCAGATCTCCGATCTCGGCGATCAAGGGTCTGGCTTCGAGCTCGAACCCGGCCTCCGGATCGGCACGGATCGCAGTGAAGGTGGCGAGATCGCCGCCGGCAAGGCGAATGGGTACGGTGACGCCGCAGGTCATCCTGGTGTCAAGCAAATAGCTGACCACAGGATCGTGCTTGGACTGGAGCACGCGCTGCATGACGGTGCTCTGAACGCCGCTGTGCGACCAGAGAAACGGTCTGGATACGGTGAGCGCGGCCTCCTGCACCGGGTCAAGCTGATAATATCCGCCCTTGCACCAGAGATCCTGCATGTCGCGCGGCACGTTGCGCAGAGCCATCAACGAGGGCGTGATAAGCTCGCCCTTGTGACTGACCGGCACGGGCGTATAGTCGTAGATGAATGCGGTGAAACCGATAGGCTCCAGCACCTCCGTTGCCACCGCCATGGCAGCGTCGATGCTCATTCCGGTTTGGAACCGGCTCTCTAGATCGCCTGGAAGGCTTTGCATCGGGCAAGCTTACCCGCTGATGATTGCTTGTCAAATAGCCATGTCGGCCGGCTGCTCAACAAATAGGCGGGGATAAGCCTGTCCGACCCTATCTATCTTAATAGCTATCCCGTCCGGCTTCGCTCGCCGTAGTCTTTTGCGATTGGGCCAAGTAGCGGACACCGTTCGCAAACCCAGACTGTTTCAGCCGCGCAATGGTCGATCGACCGGGCTCAGCGCGGCAAAAGCCGAGACGCCTCCATGAGGGAACAAATATGCGACCCCAAAAAGCATTTGCAGCGTTGATGCCCTGCCTGGCTCTGCTCGGCGTGTCCATGATGTCGCCGGCAAACAGTGCCCTGGCCACCGAGGGCAAGCCAGGCGGCACACTCCGACTGCTGGCCAATGCCGCGGCAGGCACCGCCGATCCGCACATCAACTACACGCTGCAGTATTTCCAGATCAATTATGTCCTCTACGATGGCCTGGTGACCTACAAGAAGGCCGGGGACAAGACCGGCTTCGAAGTCGTCGCGGACCTGGCGGAAAGCCTCCCGCAGGTCGAGAACGGCGGCAAGACCTACGTCTTCAAGCTGCGCAAGGGCATCAAATTCGCGGATGGGTCGGATGTCACCACGAAGGACGTGGTGGCTTCGTTCCAACGCATCTTCAAGATCAGCGGGCCGACGGCCGGGACCTTCTACAAAGGCATCGTCGGCGCGGATGCGTGCTTGAAGACGCCTGCGACGTGTACCCTCGAAGGTGGCCTGTCGGTCGACGACGCCGCCGGAAACATTACCTTCAACCTGGTCCAGCCGGATGCCGAGTTCCTGCAGAAGCTGGCTGTTCCGCATGCGTCGATCCTGCCGGCGAGCGCGCCGCTGAAGGACGCCGGCACCGATCCGATCCCGGGCACCGGACCCTACATGATCGCCAGTTACGATCCCAACAAGCTGATGAAGATTGTGCGCAACCCTCATTTCAAGGAATGGAGCAAGGAAGCGCAGCCGGCCGGATATCCGGACGAGATCGACTACGAATTCGGCCTAACCGACGAGGCGGCGGTGACCGCTGTCGAGAACGGCCAGGCGGACTGGATGTTCGACCCGCCGCCGTCCGACCGTCTCGCCGAACTCGGCACCAAATATGCCAAGCAGGTCACGGTTCATCCGCTGACAGCGATGTGGTACGCGCCGATGAACACCAATCTGGCGCCGTTCAACGACATCCGCGTTCGCCAGGCAGTGAACTTCGCGATCGACCGCGCCGCGATGGTCAAGCTGTTCGGCGGCAGCAATCTGGCGCAACCGGCCTGCCAGATCCTGCCACCGGGCTTCCCGTCATTTGTGGCCTATTGCCCGTTCACCGCCAATCCGGGCGAGAAGTGGTCAGCACCGGATATGGACAAGGCCAAGCAATTGGTCGCTGAATCGGGAACCGCAGGTCAGGAGGTGACGATCATCACCGAGGACACCACGGTCTCCAAAGCGATCGGCGTCTACCTGCAGGATGTGCTCAACCAGCTTGGCTACAAGACGTCGGTCAAGCCGATCTCGCAGAACATACAGTTCACCTACATCCAGAACACCAATAACAAGGTGCAGATTTCGATCTCGCAATGGTTCCAGGATTACCCGGCGCCATCGAATTTCCTGCAGGTCTTGTTCAGCTGTGCCTCGTTTACGCCGGGCTCCGACGCCTCGGTCAATATTTCGGGGTTCTGCGACAAGTCGATCGACGCATCGATGGACGAGGCAGAGGCAGCCACCATCGCCGATCCGGCCAAGGGCGCGACACTCTGGACCGCCATCGACAAGGCTGTGACGGACAAGGCTCCGGTCGCTGTCCTGTTCACGCCAAAGCGCGTCGATGTGATCTCTTCCAGGCTGAAGAACTTCACCTTCAGCCCGCAATTCTACTGGATTGTCAGCCAGTCCTGGGTGGAATAGCCGACCGGAGCCAATGCGACGGAGTGCCGCTGGCTCTCCGTCGCATTTCCTTTTCCGGCGGATCAGCGCATCTTCCAGGCCGCGATTTTTCCCAGGCAATCCTGTTCATGGTCAATGTCATTGCGGACCAGCCTGCCATCCCGGTTCGCCGGGCCACCGATGGCCCGTGGCGCACCGCATGGCGCAAGCTGAAAGGCGATCGTTCGGCAATATCTGCCTTCGCCGTGCTCGTCGTCATCGTGATCGCCTCGCTCGCGGCGCCGCTTTATGCGCGGTACGTCTCCGGCACCGATCCATTTGTGACCAATCTCAATGGCGAGATCGTCGTCGATGGGGTGAC
Organism: Mesorhizobium sp. M0664; assembly: GCF_040320565.1. Lineage (NCBI taxonomy): Bacteria > Pseudomonadati > Pseudomonadota > Alphaproteobacteria > Hyphomicrobiales > Phyllobacteriaceae > Mesorhizobium > Mesorhizobium sp. M0664. Next base: position 13,267 of record NZ_JAMYPW010000046.1, on the reverse strand, counting down.
CCAGCCGGTGCTGCAGCCCTCCACCGAAGGCCTTGGCCTCGGCATGACGCCGGTCGGGCCGACCTGGCGCATCGGACCCTATATGCTGGGTGCCGACAACCAGGGCCGTGACGTCGCGGCGCGGCTGCTTTACGGCGGACGGGATTCGCTGTTGATCTCGGGTGCTGCAGCCGTGCTGTGCCTTGTCCTCGCGACATTCCTTGGGGTCGTTTCCGGCTTCTTCGGCGGCATCGTCGACATCGGCCTGTCGCGCATTCTCGACGTGCTCTGGGCTTTTCCGATTTTCCTGTTGGCAATTTCATTGTCGATCGTGCTGATTGCGCAGAGTATCCAGATCGGTCCGTTCGAAATCCGCTCCGGCAGCCTGTGGCTACCGGTCTTCATCATCGGCATCGTCTATGTGCCCTATGTGGCGCGGCCGATCCGCGGCCATGTCCTGACCTTAATGCATGCCGAATTCGTCACCGCTGCGATCGGCCTTGGCGCATCGCCCTGGCGCATCCTTTTGCGCGACATCATGCCCAATGTGGTGACCCGCATCATCGTTTTCGTGCCGTTGATCCTGGCGCTCAACATGATGACGGAATCCTCGCTGTCGTTCCTGTCGATCGGCGTGCAGCCGCCGGATGCCAGCTGGGGCACGATCATCCAGGACGGCCAGGGCCTGCTCTATTCGCGGCCGGTCGTGGCACTGGCGCCGGGGCTAGCCATTGTGATCACGGTGCTGGCTCTAAACATTCTGGGCGACGGCGTGCGCGACGCGCTCGATCCGAAATCCTCGCCGAGGGGCGTCTAGTGGTTGCCGCGCTCGGCTTCCGGCTTGGCCAGATGGTGCTGGTTATGTTCGGTATCAGCGTCGTCGCTTTCCTGATCTTCTTTGCGACGCCTGGCGCTGATCCATCGGCGCGCATTGCTGGCCGCAATGCTTCGCAAGAGACGCTGATCCAGGTGCGCCACGATTTCGGTCTCGACCGGCCATTGCCGGTGCAATATGGGCTGATGATGAACCGGCTTTTCGTCAGCCGCGATCTCACCTCCTTCGTCAATCGCGGGCAGCGCGTCATTCCGACCGTGATAAGCGCCATTCCCGTGACGCTGTCGCTGGTCGGCGGCGCGGCAGTGCTGTGGGTGCTCGGCGGATTGATCGTCGGTGTGATCGCAGGCGCAACGCGCGGTACATTCATTGATCGCGCGCTGATGATCCTGAGCCTGGTAGGTGTGTCGATCCCGGTCTTCTGGCTGGGCGAGGTCGCCAACCTGCTGACGCAAAGCCGCTGGCACGACAACTGGCTGTTTTCCTGGGTTCCTCCGCTCGGCTACATCCCCCTGACCGAGAATCCCTGGGGCTGGTTCAAGGCGCTCGTCATTCCGTGGTTCACGCTGGCAACCCTTTATGTCGGCCTCTACGGCCGGGTGCTGCGGGCAAGCCTGATCGAAATGATGCAGGAGGATTTCATCCGCACCGCCCGGGCCAAGGGGATCGGCGAACGCCGGGTGCTGCTGCATCATGGCCTCAGGACCTCTTTGGTCGCATTCGTCACCATGTTCGGCCTCGATTTCGGTGCCTTGGTCGGCGGCGGCGCGCTGTTGACCGAAGTGGTCTTCGGATTGCAGGGTGTCGGAAAACTGACGTATGAGGCGCTGCAGACCCTCGATCTGCCGATGATCCTGGCCACGGTGATTTACGCCGCCTTCTTCGTGGTGATGGCAAACTTCGTCGTCGACGTCGTCTTCGTCATAATCGACCCGAGGGCGCGCAATGTCGGCTGATGCTCCCCTTCTGGTGGTCAAGGACCTCACTGTCTCCTTCCGCAGCGACGAAGGCCTGGTGCGGGCGGTGGGAGGTGTTTCGTTCTCCGTCGAGCAGCGCGAGATCGTCGGTGTGGTCGGCGAATCCGGTTCGGGCAAAAGCCAGACCTTGCTCGCCATTATGGGGTTGATCGACAGCCCCAACGCTATCGTCTCCGGTTCCATCCGTTTCATGGGACAGGAGCTGATCGGGCTCAAGCGGCGTGCGCTCGATGCCATCCGCGGCCGCCAAATCGCGATGATCTTCCAGGATCCGATGTCCGCGCTCACCCCGGTGCATACGATCGGCAACCAGATCGGCGAGCAGGTCCGCGCGCATGAAAAGGTATCGGCGAAAGCGGCACGGGCGAGGGCCGTGCAATTGCTGGATGCGGTCGGCATCGCAAATCCGGATCGGGTCATCGACAGCTACCCGCACCAGCTTTCCGGCGGTATGCGCCAGCGCGCGGTGATTGCCATGGCGCTCTCGTGCAACCCGGCGCTGCTCGTCGCGGATGAACCGACTACAGCCCTCGATGTTACCGTGCAGGCGCAGATCCTCGAACTGATCGGACGATTGCGCGACCAGTTCGGTTCCGCTGTGATCCTGGTCACGCATGATCTTGGCGTCGTCGCCGAAGTCGCGGACCGGGTACTGGTTATGTATGGTGGACGCTTTGTCGAGGAGGGCGGCAAGAGCAGCGTGTTCCGGGCGCCGCTGCATCCCTACACATGGGGCTTGTTCGGCTCGATCCCGCCGATGGAGGGACCACGTCCAGCCCGGCTCGCTGCCATTCCGGGAATTCCGCCGTCGCTCTCCAACCTGCCGAAAGGCTGCGCCTTCAGCCCCCGCTGCGCCTTTCGCCACGACGCCTGTCTGGTTCAACTGCCGATCATGCAAGGCGAGAGCCATCGCGCCGCGTGCCTGTTGCCGGAGCCTACGCGCAGACAATTCGCTGCCCAGAGGCCTGGCGGCGTGGTGGAGATGCAACGATGAATGCCAGGCCACTCGAACGTCCGCTGCTTCGTGCCGGCGACCTGTCGAAGCGCTATAGCGTCGGCCGCTCGATCTTCCCGGCGCAGCGCCGGACCGTGCATGCGGTTGATAGGGTGTCGCTCGACATCTGGCCCGGGGAGAACCTCGGCATCGTCGGCGAGTCCGGTTGCGGCAAATCCACGCTTGGCCGGTGTCTGGTGCGTCTGACCGAAATCAGCTCGGGGTCGCTGGAATTCGAGGGCCGCGACATCAGCGACGCCTCCCAGCGCCAGCTTCGTCCGTTGCGGCGGCAGATGCAGATGGTCTTTCAGGATCCCAGCGCTTCGCTCAATCCGCGCCGGCGGGTCGGCGATCTGCTGGCCGATCCGTTCCGCATCCATGAACGCCTCTCGGCATCGGAAATGGCGGACCGCGTGGCCGAGCTCCTGCGCCGGGTCGACTTGTCGCCCCAGCACGCATCGCGCTACCCGCACGAATTCTCCGGCGGCCAGCGCCAGCGTATCGGCATCGCCCGCGCGCTGGCGCTGCGGCCACGGCTGATCGTGGCCGACGAGCCGGTCTCGGCGCTCGACGTGTCGATCCAGGCGCAGATCGTCAATCTGCTCGCCGACCTGCGCGAGGAGTTCAACTTGACCTATGTGTTCATCGCCCACGATCTTTCCGTGGTGCGTCAAATCTCGAGCCGTGTGGCGGTGATGTATCTGGGGTCAATCGTGGAGAGCGGGCCGACCGACGAGGTCTTTGCGGCGCCCAGACATCATTACACCGCGGCGCTGCGTTCCGCCGTGCCGATACCCAGCATCGACCGGGCGCGGCGCGGCCGGCTGGTGCTCAAGGGTGATCTGCCCAGCCCGATGAACCCACCCTCGGGGTGCCGGTTCCACACCCGTTGCCCAGCTGCCACCCCGATCTGCCGCAGCGAGCGCCCGCTTCTCCAAAGCATTGGCGAGGGCCGCCTGGTTGCTTGCCATCATCCAGCCGGCGGTTGACGAGGGAATTCTCGTTCAACGATATCCGGACCGTCAGCCGTAATCATTGCTTCGGCGAGAATAGAGGCCGATCTGGACGCCGCACGATCCGGCGCTATGTTGCGCTTCGGCGGCCGGGCATCGCGGATGCCTAATACTAAAGTAACTGTTCTCGCGTTGCCGAGCGATGCTACGATTTGAAGGACGGCGGCCGTACAGCGCTGCGTGATTTTGCGCCGGCGAGGACGGAATGTGGGAGGCCACTCTTCGTGCTGCAGCAGGCTGCCGCCGACATGTTGCTCGGTTGTCGACCATAAGGGAGGAAGTCACCAATGAAGATATCGTACCTGGTCTCGGCCGCGCTTCTTGCAGCGACCGCGATGCCTGCCGCAGCCGCCGAGATTTCCGACGGCAAGATCAAGATCGGCATTCTCAACGACCAGTCGGGCGTCTATGCCGATTTCGGCGGCAAGTGGTCGGTCGAGGCCGCCAAGATGGCGGTCGAGGATTTCGGCGGCAAGGTACAAGGCTCGCCGATCGAGATCGTCAGCGCCGACCACCAGAACAAGCCGGACATCGCCTCCAACATTGCGCGGCAGTGGTATGACACCGAACAGGTCGATTCCATCATGGAACTGACCACCTCCTCGGTGGCGCTCGCCGTCCAGGGAATTTCCAAGGAAAAGAAAAAAATTGACATCGTCACCGGCGCCGCGACCACCGAGCTAACCGGTAAACAGTGCTCGCCCTATGGCTTCCACTGGGCCTACGACACGCATTCGCAGGCAGTGGGGACTGGTGGCGCTCTCGTCCAGCAAGGCGGCGACAGCTGGTTCTTCGTCACAGTCGATTATGCATTCGGCTATTCGCTGAAGGAGCAGACCGCAAAGTTCGTCGAGAGCCATGGCGGCAAGGTGGCTGGCGAGGTGCGTTACCCGCTCGGCTCGACCGACTATTCATCCTTCCTGCTGCAGGCGCAATCGTCGGGCGCCAAGGTTATCGGCCTGGCGAATGCCGGCCTCGACACCTCCAATTCGATCAAGCAAGCGGCCGAATTCGGTATCGTGCAGGGCGGTCAGAGGCTTGCAGCACTTCTGTTCACGCTGGCCGAGGTGCATGGGCTCGGTCTCGAGGCGGCGCAAGGCGTGGTGCTGACCGAAGGTTTCTACTGGGATCGCGACGACAAGAGTCGCGAGTTCGCCCAGCGCTTCTTCAAGCGCACCAACCGCATGCCGAATATGATCCAGGCCGCCACCTATTCTGCGGTGACCCAGTATTTGAAGGCGATCGACAAAGCCGGCACCGATGGAACCGAGGCGGTCGCCAAGGAATTGCATGCGATGCCGGTGAACGATGTCTTTACGGCAAACGGCAAAGTGCAGGCAGACGGCAACATGGTTCACGACATGTATCTTTATCAGGTCAAGTCGCCGAGCGAGAGCACCAAGGAGTGGGACTATTACAAACCGCTCGCCACGATCCCCGGTAACGAGGCGTTTCTGAGCCCCAAGGAGAGCGGCTGTCCCATGGCAGGCGAGTGATTGGCGGACCGATGGCGCCGCCTGAACCGGATCGGCCGCGGGTGGTGCTTTCCGCCCGCGGCCTGCGGCGTGACTTCGCCGGCTTTGTTGCGGTCAGGAATGTCGATCTCGACCTCTACCACGGCAACATCCACGCGCTGATCGGACCCAACGGCGCCGGCAAGACCACCGTCTTCAACCTGCTCACCAAGTTCCTGCCGCCGACCAGCGGCAGGATCGAACTGCTCGGCCACGACATCACCCGCACCTCGCCGGCCAAGGTCGCGCGGATGGGCCTGGTGCGCTCGTTCCAGATCTCGGCGGTGTTTCCACATCTCAGCGTGCTCGACAATGTGCGTGTTGCGCTGCAGCGGCCGGGCGGGCTCAGCGTTCAGTTCTGGCGCTCGCTGTCTGCGCTCGATCGATTGACGCCGCGCGCCGAGGAGCTTTTGCGGTCGGTCGGCCTCGACGATGCCAAGAACAGGCCCGCCGCCGATCTCTCCTATGGCAGGAAACGCGTGCTCGAGATCGCCACGACGCTGGCGCTCGACCCGAAAGTGCTGCTGCTCGACGAGCCGATGGCCGGCATGGGGCACGAGGATGTGCGCACGGTTTCCGACATCATCCGCTCGGTCGCCAGGGAGCGTGCGGTGCTGATGGTCGAGCACAATCTGACTGTTGTAGCCGATCTTTGCGACTGGATAACCGTCATGCAGCGCGGTGAAATCCTTGCCGCCGGCGACTACTCCACGGTCAGCCGCGACGAGCGGGTGAGGATCGCCTATATGGGCACCGCCGATGAGTGACGCCGCGCCGCTTCTCGCCGTCCGCGGCCTCAACGCCTGGTATGGCGAGAGCCATGCGCTGCACGGCGTCGATCTTGAGGTCTTTCCAGGTGAAACTGTGACGTTGCTGGGCCGCAACGGCGTCGGCAAGACCACGACATTGCGCGCCATTATCGGGCTGATCCGCCAGCGGACCGGCCAGATTTTTTTCGACGGCAAGGATCTCATGCGCCTGCCATTGCACCGGACCGCGCATCAAGGCATCGGCCTGGTGCCGGAGGAACGCGGCATCTTCGCGACGCTGACCGTGGACGAGAATCTGGTTCTGCCGCCGATCGTCGCCGAGGGCGGCATGAGCGTGGAGGAAATATTCGATCTTTTCCCCAATCTGAAGGAGCGCCGCAACAGCCCCGGCACCAGGCTGTCGGGCGGCGAGCAGCAGATGCTGGCGATCGCGCGCATGCTCAGAACCGGCGTGAAAATGCTGCTTCTCGATGAGCCGACCGAGGGCCTGGCTCCGGTCATTGTGCAGCGCATCGGCGATCTGCTGGCGACGATGAAAAAGCGCGGCATGACGATCCTGCTGGTCGAGCAGAATTTCCGCTTTGCCAGCCGCATCACCGACCGTTTCTACCTGATGGAGCTCGGCAAGGTCGTGGCGGGCTTTCCGGTCGGCGAACTGCCGGATCGCATGACGCTGCTGCATGAAGTGCTGGGTGTATGATGGCGCCATGACGATGATCTTCGGAATACCCGTTCAGGCATTCCTCGGCCAATTGCTGGTCGGCCTCATCAACGGCTCGTTCTACGCAATGTTGAGCCTGGGCCTGGCTGTCATATTCGGCTTGTTGCGCGTCATCAATTTCGCTCACGGCGCGCTCTATATGCTCGGCGCCTTCATCGGCTACCTGCTTCTCACCCGGTTCGGCATCGGCTACTGGCCGGCTCTGATCCTGTCGCCGCTGATCGTCGGCGGCTTCGGCGTCGTGGTCGAGCGCCTGGCGCTGTCGAGGCTTTACGACATCGACCCGCTCTACGGGCTGCTTTTCACCTTTGGCCTCGCGCTCGTGCTCGAAGGGGTGTTCCGTTACTACTATGGCGTATCGGGAAGTCCTTATTCCGTGCCGCCGCTGCTCTCCGGGGGAACCAATCTCGGCTTCATGTTCCTGCCCAATTATCGCGGCTGGGTGGTGGTCGCCTCGATGATCGTCTGTTTCGGCACCTGGGCGCTGATCGAGAAGACCAGGCTGGGCTCCTATCTGCGCGCGGCGACGGAGAACCCCGGCCTGGTGCAGGCTTTCGGCGTCAACGTGCCGTTGCTGCTGACCCTCACCTACGGCCTCGGCGCCGCTCTTGCCGGACTTGCAGGGGTTCTCGCCGCGCCGATCTATCAGGTGAGCCCGCTGATGGGATCTGACCTCATCATCGTCGTCTTCGCCGTCGTCGTGGTCGGCGGCATGGGATCGATCCTCGGGGCGATCGTCACCGGTTACATGCTTGGCCTCGCCGAAGGCCTGACTAAGGTCTTCTATCCCGAAGCCTCCAATCTGGTGGTCTTCGTCATCATGGCAATCGTGCTTCTGGTCCGGCCAGCCGGCCTGTTCGGAAGGGATGCCTGAGATGGCCGAACTGACACTTCGCGAGACGCGTGCCAAGAATTCGGCACGGCTTGAATGGGCGCTGGTCGGGCTCGGCATCCTGGCGCTGCTGGTGGCGCCTTTCTTCGTCTATCCGATCTTCCTGATGAAGATGCTGTGCTTTGCGCTGTTTGCCTGCGCGTTCAACCTTCTGCTCGGCTACACCGGGCTGTTGTCCTTCGGCCATGCGACATTCTTCGGCGGGGCGGCCTATTTCACCGCATACGCGGTCAAGGTCTGGGGCTGGCCACCGGAAGCGGGCATCCTGCTCGGTGTCCTAGGTGCCGCGCTGCTCGGCGTTGTGATGGGCTTCTTTGCCATCCGCCGGCAAGGCATCTATTTCGCCATGATCACGCTGGCGCTGTCGCAGATGTTCTTCTTCTTCTGCGTGCAGGCGCCGTTCACCGGAGGTGAGGACGGCATCCAGGGCGTGCCGCGCGGCAGGCTGCTTGGAATGCTCGACCTGAACGTCTCGATGAACATCTATTATTTCGTGCTGGCGGTCTTCCTGATCGGCGTGTTCGCCATCTGGCGCATCATCAACTCGCCTTTCGGCATGATCCTGCGTTCCATCCGGGAAAACGAGAGCCGGGCCATTTCGCTTGGCTATTCCGTCGCCAACTACAAGCTGGCGGCTTTCGTCATGTCGGCAACATTGGCCGGGCTGGCCGGCGCGCTCAAGGCGATCGTTTTCCAGTTTGCCACACTCACCGACGTCACCTGGCAGATGTCCGGCGAGGTGATCCTGATGACGCTCCTCGGCGGCATCGGCACCATGGTCGGGCCGATCATCGGCGCCAGTCTGGTCGTCGGCCTGGAGAACACGCTCGCCACCTCGAATTTTCCAGTGACCATCGCCACGGGCCTGACCTTCATGGTCTGCGTGCTGGTTTTCCGGCGCGGTATTGTCGGTGAGATCTATGCGCGATTTCTCGGGCCAAAGGGTGACGCGAAAGACTGAACGGGTCAGCGCCGCCTCGCTAGGCGATGCGTACACCTTGCGCGTCGAGAAGCACGCAGCCCAGCAGGTCGAAGCAGACATCGACCGCTTCGCCTTCACGCAGCGGCTGGCCGTCGATCAACGTGTTGGCGCGCACCAGCGTGCCGGCGCCGATGTCGATCTCGTAGACCGCATTGCCGCCGAGATAGGAGGTCGAGACGATCCGTCCCGCCAGCCTGTTGGCAGCACCGGCGGTACCGACGGTAAGCTTCTGCGGGCGAACGACGACGGTGACCACGCTGCCGGTCTCGAGCGCCTTCGGCGCGGCCGCCTTTACGATATGGCCGGTGGCCAGCGCGATCGTCGCCATCTTGCCGTCCATCACGGTCACGCTGCCGGGCAGCATGTTGGCCTTGCCCAGGAAATTGGCGACGAATGCGGTGGCCGGCTGGTCATAGACCTGCGCGGGGGAGCCGATCTGCTCGATCAGGCCGGCGTTCATCACGACGATGTGGTCGGACATCGACAAGGCTTCTTCCTGGTCGTGCGTCACGAAGATAGCAGTGATGCCCGTCTCCCTCTGGATTTTCTTGATCTCGACGCGCATGTCCTCGCGCATATTGGCGTCGAGCGCCGACAAGGGCTCGTCCAGCAGCAGCACTTCCGGCTCGAAGACGATGGCGCGGGCCAGTGCGATGCGTTGCTGCTGGCCGCCCGAGAGCTGTGACGGCAGCTTTGTCTCACTGCCGGGCAGCCGCACCATATCCAGCGCCTTCTTGACCCGGCGCACGATTTCCAGTTTCGGCACGTTTCGGTATTTCAGGCCGAATGCGACGTTGTCGAAGACGTTCTTGTGCGGAAAGAGCGCGTAGTTCTGGAACACCAGACCAATGTTGCGCTTATAGATCGGGATGTCGTCGACCCGCTTTCCGCCGATCGAGATCTGGCCACTGGAGATGTCGACCAGGCCCGCGATCGAGCGCAGGATCGTCGTTTTGCCGCACCCGGACGGCCCCAGCAAGGTGACGAAACTACCTTTGCGGATTGCCAGTGAAAAATCGCGCACAGCGGCGAACTTGCCGTAGAAAATATCGATGTCGCGAAACTCGACCGCAGGCTTTCCTATCGGCTGCCGCTCGCTCTGGGCGAGCGGGTCGCCATCAGCCCCGGCCGAAGCCGGCCGGGGCTGCTGGTCGTGGCTGTTGTCGTCATGCACCTTTCGACACCCTGTCCCATTGCTTGGTCCAGGCGTCTTCGTTCTTCGCCCAGTAGAGCGGATCGGCGAAGGTCAGCGATTTCATCGATCCAGTCGGGTCGAAGGCCGGAAGCGCCGCGATCTTGTCGGTCAGCTTCACCTTGGTGGGGTCAAGCGATGGCGGATAGTTCTGGCCCTCGGCGACGGCGATCGAGGTGGCAGGATCCAGCATGAAGTTGATCAGTTCCTCGCATTCGGCCATCGGCGAACCCTTGAGGACCAGCATGTCCTCCATCCACGCGTATGAGCCGGTAGGGTCGAGATAGCCGATCGGCTGGCCCTGCTGCTGCAGGGCGGCGACACGTCCTGACCAGGCGTCGGTGACAACGATCTCGTTTCGCGACAGGAGGTCCATGAGTTCCGCGCCGGAACTCCAGAACTTCTTGGCCAGGTCGCGGGTCTCGCGAACCTTGGCCCAGACCGCATCCATGTCCTGGATGTTGTTGGGGTCCTGTTTCGTCTGCAGTGCCGCATACCAGACGCGCGTCGTCATATCGGCATAGCCGCCGATCTTGCCGGCATATTTCGTGTCGGTAAGCAGGTTGGCGCCCTTTTCCTTGGCTTCCTCCGGCGAGATGACCTTGTTGTTGTAGGCGATGCCGGTGGTGCCGTAATCATATGGCACTGCCGACAGCTTCGGCGTGATCTTGCGGAACGGCTCGATCATGGCGGTCAGGACATTCGCCATGTTCGGAATGTTTGCCTCGTTGATCTCCGAATTGAAACCGCCATTGACGTATTTGATGTAGTAGTTGACGCCGGAAGAATGGACGATCTGGAAGTCGCCTGGTTTCGACGTCTTGATCTTGGTGATGATCTCGTTCTCGTCGCCAAAGGTGCCCTGGACGACCTTGACCTTGGACTTGGCGGTATAAGGCTGGAACGCGTACTTATCGATCGCCTCCTGCACCACGCCGCCCCATCCGTCGAAGCGCACTTCCGAAACCGCGGCCAGCGCCCGTCCCATCCAGGGCATGGAAAGCCCGGTGGCGGCGGCAGCGGCCGCCGTCAGCGTCAGGAATGATCGCCGGCTGATGTCACCATTGGCATAGCGTTCGTTGAGCCGTTCCAGTCGTTTGGTGGTTGTCAGTTTCATTTCCATTCTCCCATTTTCATTTTCACTTGCCTGCCTTGAACCAGGTGAGGCTTTGCAGGATGAGCCCGCCTGCCAAGGGAATGCCGACCGTCAAAAGGATCATGACGGTTCCGAGCGCGTTCACCTCAGGGCTGATCGAGATCTTCAGCATCGAAAGGATTTGCGTCGGCATGGTCTCGACGCCGGCCGGCCGCCAGAACAGGCTGGCCGAGGTGTTGTCGAACGAAATGGTGAAAGCGAGCAGAACACTGGCAAGCACTGCGGGAATGAGCAGCGGCAGCGTGATTTCGCGGAATGTCGACACGCGCGGCGCCCCGAGCGAAAGCGCCGCCTCCTCATAGGAACGTTTTATGCCGACCATGCGCGCCTGGACGATCAGCACCACGTAGGGGAGCGTGAGCATAATGTGGCCGAGCACCAGCAGCGTCATGCTGCGCGGCTGGTCGACGGCTTTGATCATGACCAGCAGGCCGACGCCGAGTATCGTTTCGGGGACCAGCGCGGGAAGAATGACAAGCGTGTTGATCGCCTGCTTGCCACGGAACTCGAAGCGCACCAGCGCCAATGCCGCCATGATGCCGAGCAGCGTCGTCACCGTTGCCGTCACCAGGGCAATCCACATCGATGTCCGGAAGGCGTCGAGAACCGGCTCGTTGGTGAGCAGCTTTTCGTACCATCGCAGGCTGAAGCCGGTGAGGGGAAAGCCGCCGAACATCGAGGCATTGAAGGAAAGCACGACCGTGGCGAGGATCGGCGCAAACATGAAGACGTAGACGCACACCGTGATCGCGCCGGTCAGCCGCCACGCCCATCTGCCTTCGCGATCGGGATGATCCGCTCTCATGCACTGAGGCCCTTCATGATCTGCGATAGGCCCATATAGCGGCTATAGGCGGCCGCGGCCGCGCCGAGCAGGACGAACAGGACGATGGAAAGCGTGGCGCCCATCGGCCAATTGAGCTGCCCCATGATGGTGTCGTAGATCAAGTTGCCGAACAGCGCATCGCGGCTGCCACCGAGCAGCTGCGGCGTCACATAGGAGCCGGCCGCCAGCACGAAGCAGAGCAGCAGCCCGGCGCCCAGCCCCGGCATCGATAGCGGCAGGGTCACTTCGCGAAACGCCTGCGCGCTGGTACAGCCCATCGAGCGGGCGGCGGCGATCAGCGTGCGGTCGATGCTTTCCAGGCTGACATAGACGTTCAGGATCATATAGGGCAGCAGAAAATTCAGCAGCCCCATGATGACGGCGCCCTCGGTGTAGAGCATCGGCAACGGCTCGTTGATAATCCCCAGCCTGATGAGCACGACGTTGATCAGCCCCTGTTCGCCGAGAATATGGATCCACGAGAATGTCCGGATGGTGAAGCTGATCCAGAACGGCACGATGAGCAGCAGCAACAACAGCCATTTGTGCCTGAAGGTCGTGGCCCAGATGAAATAGGCGGGGAAATAGCCAAGGATCGCGCAGATCACAGCGGTGATGGCGCCGACGCGAACGGTCTTCCAAAGAAAACCGTGATAGTAGCTGTCGGTGAGGAATTCCTTCCAGTTGTCGAAGGTCAGCACCGCCGACTCCACCCCCGCGGTGACGAAGGTGAAAAACGTGTAGACCGTCATCATCGCGATCGGCAGCAGCAGAAGCAGGGTAAGCAGTAAAAGCACAGGCGCGACGAGGACCCAGGCCAGTCGCTGATCGTATAATTTCCACCCTTTGGTCACGACCCGTCCAACCGCTTTATGTGCAAGCCGCCATCACCGGGCTCGGCTCCGGACTAGATTGGGCGATCGGCGTTCAGGTGTCCACTCTGCATATGGCTCCTGCACAAATTCTGTGCAGGGCCACCGCGCGACCCTCGCCCTGCCGGATTCAACAAATTGCCCGGCGTTCCGCCTGCACATTGATTAAATCAGATATCCCGATATACAGGGTAATTTCGGATATGGATTTAACATGGGCCGGGCAATTTTATGAGTCGCAATTTTCTGGTGATTGAACCTGAGGAAGGCATTGCCGTGCTCAAGGGGCTTGCCTCCTCGGCGCGGATCTCGATGCTGAAACTGCTGCATGAGAAGGGGCCGATGAATGTCAACGAAATCGCCGCCGTGCTGTCGCTTCCGCAGTCGACCGTCTCGACCAACATCCAGGTGCTGGAGGATGCGGGGCTGATCCGCACCGAGAACCTGAAAGCGAAGAAAGGCAGTCAGAAAATCTGTTATCCGACGGCGGAAGAAGTGCTCGTCGTGTTCAAGAGCGAATATCGTGCGGTCAAGAACGACGCGA
>NZ_JAMYPW010000045.1:0-57124 GCF_040320565.1 Mesorhizobium sp. M0664 | reverse complement strand
AACGCCGTCTAGATATCGGCGGCCTTGGCTATTGCTAGCAATTTTGGCGGGGGTTTGCTGCGGGGTTCCCTGCTCAACTTTCCAAAGCGCGGGCGGGGCGGCGGCGTTACTCCGCGGGGCCCTTCGTGTATCGGAACGCCCAGTGTTTCGGGGCGCACCGAAACGCGTCACACGCACGATGACGAGGACCAGATGACGGTGAAGCCCCTCTACCGACGTGTCTTGCTGAAAGCGTCGGGCGAAGCGTTGATGGGCGAGCAGCATTTCGGCATCGACGTATCGGTGGTCGACCGCATCGCCGCCGACATCGCCGAGGCCCGCGCATTGGGCATCGAAGTCGGTGTCGTCATAGGCGGCGGCAACATCTTCCGTGGCGTCGCGGTTGCGTCAAAAGGCGGAGACCGCGTCACCGGCGACCATATGGGCATGCTTGCCACGGTTATCAATTCGCTGGCGCTGCGCACCTCGCTCAACAAGATCGGCGTCGACGCCGTGGTGCTGTCGGCGATCGCCATGCCCGAGCTTTGCGAAAGTTTTTCGCAGCGTCAGGCGACCGCCTACATGAACCAGGGCAAGGTCGTCATCTTCGCCGGCGGCACCGGCAATCCGTTCTTCACCACCGATTCGGCTGCAGCCCTTCGCGCCGCCGAGATCGGCGCCGATGCTCTGTTCAAGGGCACCCAGGTCGATGGTGTCTATTCGGCTGATCCCAAGAAGGACCCGCATGCGACACGTTTCGAGCGGATCAGCCATGACGAAGTCATCAAACGCGGGCTTTCGATCATGGATACGGCGGCGATTGCACTTGCGCGCGAAAACAACATTCCGATAATCGTCTATTCGATCCACGAGAAGGGTGGCTTCGGCGATATCCTGAGGGGCGGCGGCCGTTGCACGGTTGTCGCAGACGATTGACCGGACCATGAACCCGAAAGGGACCGGTTGCGGATGAGGCTCGAACAGGGCCTAAGCAGTGAACCCGGGTTAACGGGTCGAGGAGACGATGATGAGTGGCGAGTACGACGATCTCAAACGGCGGATGGACGGGGCGATCGCCGCGTTCAAGCATGATCTGGCTTCGCTGCGCACCGGCCGCGCGTCGAGCAACCTGCTCGATGCCGTCCAGGTGCAGGCCTATGGCACCACCATGCCGATCAACCAGGTGGCAACAGTGTCGGTGCCGGAACCGCGCATGATTTCGGTTTCGGTCTGGGACAAGTCGATGGTCAGCGCAGTCGACCGCGCCATCCGTGAAGCCAATCTCGGCTTCAATCCTATCGTCGACGGTACCAATCTCAGGATTCCGCTGCCCGAGCTCAACGAACAGCGCCGCAAGGAGCTGGTCAAGATCTCGCACGGTTATGCCGAGAATGCCCGCGTCGCCGCACGCCACGTTCGCCGGGACGGCATGGACTTTCTGAAAAAGGCGGAAAAGGACGGCGACATCAGTGAGGACGACCATCGCAAACGGGCCGACCAGGTTCAGAAACTGACCGACGAGACAATCAGCACCATCGACCACCTGCTTTCCGACAAGGAAGCGGAAATCATGCAGGTCTAGGGTCTGGCCACGCCTGGCCCGGAAGCGAGAATATGGCAACGCCCGCGCATGTCGCGATCATCATGGACGGAAACGGACGCTGGGCCAAGGCGCGCGGCTTGCCGCGGCTGGCCGGTCACCGCGCCGGCGTCGAGGCGCTGCGCAAGACAGTGCGCGCCGCCCCCGGCCTCGGCATCTCCTTCCTGACCGTCTACGCTTTTTCGTCGGAAAACTGGTCACGGCCGAAATCCGAAGTCAGCGACCTCATGGGCCTGCTTAAGCTTTTCATCCGACGTGACCTCGCCGAGCTGCACCAGAGTGGGGTGCGGATCAGGGTCATCGGTGACAGGGCAGGCCTGCAGCCCGACATAAGGGGGCTGCTCGAGGAAGCCGAAACGCTCACTCTCAGCAACGAGGCGCTGACACTGGTCATTGCCTTCAATTACGGCGGGCGCGACGAGATCGTGCGCACCGCGCGCAAGCTCGCAGCGGCGGTGGCGCGCGGTGAGATCGAGAGCGAGGCGATCACGGCCGATTCCTTTGCCAGCTCGCTCGATACAGAGGGCATTCCAGACCCGGAACTTGTCATCCGCACCAGCGGCGAGCTTCGGCTGTCCAACTTCCTGTTATGGCAGGCAGCCTATAGCGAACTCGTTTTCCTGCCTTGCTACTGGCCCGACTTCAGTCGCGAGCACCTGTCCGATGCACTGCGCGATTTCGCCGGCCGCGAGCGCCGCTTCGGCGGACTTGCCGCCCAAGATGTCGCCTCAGGCTGAGGAATGAGCAACCTCCAACTCCGGGTCATTTCGGCCGTCGTGCTTGCCATCGTCACGCTTGCCCTGACCTGGCTCGGCGGACTGTCCTTCCGGTTGCTTTGCGCTGCCATGGCGGCGGTCATCTTCTACGAGTGGACGCGGATGAGCCGCCCCGTTGCCCCGGCAGGTGCTGGTGCTACGGCAGGTCTCGGCTTTCTGCCCGAGGCGCTGATCGTGATCTTTATTGGTGCCCTCGTCGCCGGCCTGCCTGCGTCTTTGCTGCTGCCGCTCGTCGCGGCTCTGGTTGCTGTCACTGCCGTCGCTTCTTCCATGCGCAGGGCAGGACCGTGGGAAGCATCCGGCCTTGCCTATGCGGCCGTGTCCGGCTTGTCGCTGGCCTTCTTGCGTGACGGCGACCATTCAGGGCTGCTGGCCATTCTGTTCCTATTCGCCGTGGTTTGGGCGACCGATATCTTTGCCTATTTCGTCGGCCGCTCCATCGGTGGTCCAAGGCTGGCGCCGTCGATCTCGCCGGGCAAGACGCGGAGCGGGGCGCTCGGTGGGGTGGTCGGCGGCGTAGTGGCCGGGCTGCTTCTGGCCGCCGTAGCCGGAACGGGCAACCTCGTCGTGCTTGGCGTGGTCGCACTGGTGCTTTCGATTGTCGCGCAGGCCGGCGACCTGTTCGAATCATGGGTCAAGCGACGCCACGGCCGTAAAGATTCCGGCACGCTGATACCCGGCCATGGCGGCATCATGGATCGGGTAGATGGGCTTGTCGCGGCGGCTTTCGCCCTATACGTCATCGGCTGGATTTCCGCGACCGCCGACCATCCGGCACAGGGTCTGTTTCCGGTTTGAACGGCATCGTCGGTGGGCCGGCGCGGGGCTGCGTCATGGATTCGCCTGGATTGATGTCACAGTCGCGGCGTGATCTGTGCCGTGGATGAATTTGAGGGCATGAATTGAACGAGATTTTTCACGCGGTTTTCAGCACAGAGGGCTTTGTCCTCGGCACGCTGGTGCCTTTCCTGTTCGTGCTGACCGTGGTCGTTTTTGTCCACGAAATGGGCCATTACCTCGTCGGGCGCTGGTGCGGTATCGGCGCAAAAGCCTTTTCGATCGGTTTCGGCCCAGAGATCATCGGCTTCAACGATAGCCGCGGCACGCGCTGGAAGCTTTGCGCCATACCGCTCGGGGGCTACGTCAAGTTCGTCGGCGACATGAACGCGACGTCGAGCCAGCCCAGCTCCGAGGAGATCGAGGCGCTGAGCGACGAGGAACGCAAGGTCGCCTTCCACACGCAGCCGATCTGGAAGCGGGCGGCGACCGTCGTGGCGGGGCCGCTGTTCAACTTCCTGCTGACGATCGCCGTCTTTGCCGTGCTGTTTTCCGTCCATGGCCGGCCCGTGCTGGAGCCGATGGTGGCTGAGGTCACTGTCGGCAGTCCGGCCGCCGCGGCCGGCATCATGCCCGGCGACCGATTCGTCAGCGTCGACGGCAGCAAGGTCGAGACCTTCGCCGACGTCCAGCGTCTGGTCTCTGGCCGCGCCGGCGACAGCATCACCTTCGTCATGCTACGCGCCGGCAAGGAAATCACCGTCACGGCGACGCCGCGCTTGATGGAACAACAAGACGCACTGGGCAACAAGGTCCAGGTGGCCGTGATCGGCGTCGTCAACAACAAGGAACTCGGCCAGCCACGGCTGATCACCTATAGTCCGGCCGGGGCGGTCGGGGCAGCGGTCCAGGAAACCGGACACGTCATCCAGCGTACCGGCCAGTTCCTGCAACGTTTCGTTGTCGGTCGCGAGGACAAGTGCCAGCTGGGCGGCCCCATCAAGATCGCCAAGATGTCGGGTCAGGCGGCAAAGCTCGGCTTTGAATGGCTCGTGCAGCTTGTTGCATTCCTGTCAGTCGGGATAGGGATTCTCAATCTTTTGCCGATTCCCCCCCTCGACGGAGGGCATCTTCTGTTCTACGGCGTGGAGGCTGTCATCCGGCGGCCGGTGTCCGAACGCATGATGGAAATGGCTTACCGAAGCGGCCTCATATTGGTGCTCGGGTTCATGGGCTTTGTTTTCTGGAACGATCTGTTTGGGTGCTGAAATCATGAAGGAATTTGGCTTCGGCACGAGCAATGTTGAGACGCCGTTTACCATGCGTGGGGATATGCGTGACGCGAAAGCCACGCCGCAGGGTTAAGTAAATACAAATTAACCAGAAGCCTTGCGTGTAGGGAAAATCCGGTTAATACGGTAGGGGAAATTACCGCACGTCCGGTTTTCTCGCCGTGGGGACTTCGAGAAAAGGTACAAAAGCCCGATGAAGGCAGCATCCAAGTTTCTGAGCGCCGCGTCCGCGGTGGCTATGTCCGCCGCTCTGGTTGTACCAGGCGCGCTCGCAGTGCAGTTCGTTGCCACATCGGCCGCCGAGGCGGCTGTCGTCTCCAGAGTCGAAGTCACCGGCAATCAGCGTGTCGACGCGGACACCATCCGCAATTACGTGACGATCAAGCCCGGCAAGGCGTTTTCCAGTTCGGATATCGACGATGCGGTCAAGGCGCTGTTTGGCACCGGGCTGTTTTCGGATGTGCAGATCAACCAGGTCGGATCGACGCTGGTCATCAAGGTGTCCGAATACCAGGTCGTCAACCAGGTGCTGTTCCAGGGCAACAAGAAGCTCAAGGACAACGCGCTTGAGGCCGCGGTGCAATTGAAGCCGCGCGGCACCTTCTCGCAACAGCAGCTCGATGCCGATGTCGAGGCGGTCAAGGCCGCATACCGGCGTATCGGCCGCGACGATGCCGCCGTGACCACCCAGATCATGGATCTCGGCGACAACCGGGTAAACGTGGTCTTCAACATCAACGAAGGCGGCCGCACCCAGATCGCAGCGATCAATTTCGTCGGCAACAGCGCCTATTCGAGCCGCCGGCTGTCGGACATCATCTCCACCAAGCGTTCGTCCTTCCTGTCGTTCGTGCTGCGCGACGACGTCTATGACGAGGACAAGCTGCGCGCCGACCAGGAGCTGCTGCGCCGCTTCTATTATAATCACGGCTATGCCGACTTCCAGGTCGTCTCGGCTGTCGGCGAACTCGACGACACCACCAACAAATACACCGTCACCATCACGGTACAGGAGGGCGAGCGTTATACGTTCGGGGATGTCAGCGTCGAAAGCACGATCCCCGAGGTCGACGCCAAGTCACTTGAATCGGTGGTCGAGACCCACAAGGGCGATGTCTACAACGCCAAGAACGTCGAGGACACGATCATCGCCTTGACCGAAAAGGTCGCTGGATCCGGCTATGCCTTCGCCCAGGTGACGCCGCGCGGCGACCGCAACTTCGAGAACCACACGATCTCGGTCGTCTATACGGTCGATCAGGGGACCAAGGCCTATATCGAGCGCATCGAGATTCGCGGCAACGATCGGACGCGCGACTACGTCATTCGCCGCGAGTTCGATGTCAGCGAAGGCGATGCTTTCAATCAGGTGCTCATCCAGCGCGCGAAGAGGCGGCTGGAAGCGCTCGATTATTTTGAAAAAGTCGAAATTTCCACCGTTCCGGGTTCTGAGCCGGACCAGGTTGTGCTGGTGGTAGATGTGGTCGAGAAATCGACCGGTGAGTTCACGGTCGGCGCCGGTTATTCGAGCGGCGGTGAAACGTCAGGTCCGTCCGTCGAAGGTTCCGTCAGTGAGCGCAACTTCCTCGGTCGCGGCCAATTCATCAAGGTGGCGGCGGGCGGTGGCAAGAACTCGCGCGACTACAGCTTCTCTTTCACCGAACCCTATTTCCTCGGCCGCCGGATCGCGGCCGGCTTCGACATCTACAAGCAGAGCCGAAACTACGACCATTACGACAGCGACACGACAGGCGCGACCGTCCGCTTCGGTCTGCCGATCACCGACAACATCTCAACGCAGCTGGCTTATAATATTGCGCAAGAGAAGTACGAGTTCGACGAGGGCTGCGTTCCCGTTATCAATGGTGGCACCTGCGACGTCTCCCAGGCGATCGTAAACGGCGTTGAAGAGAGCCCATGGCTCAAGTCCTCGGTCAGCCTCGGCCTGATCTACAATACCATCGACGACATGAAGAACCCGCATGACGGCATTTATGCCAATGTCGGCACCGAAGTGGCCGGCGTCGGCGGCGATGCCAAGTTCATCAAGGTCACGGCGCGCGGCAGCATTTATCAGACGCTGTCCGAACAATTGGACCTGGTGGGCCTCATTTCGGGCGGCGCCGGCCATGTCCAAGGCTATGGCAACGGCGATCTGCGCGTCTTCGACCATTTCCAGAGCAGCGACCGTATGATCCGCGGTTTCGAATACGGCGGCATCGGCCCGGTTGCTTCGGACAACAGCAATGACCATCTCGGCGGCACCACCTACTTCAATGCCTCGGCGGAAGCGCAGTTCCCGCTGCCGGTCATCCCCGAAAGCTTCGGTTTGCGTGGCGCTGTGTTCGCCGATGCGGCAACGCTCTACGGCAGCAAAATCGCAAGTGGCCTTGTCAATTCTTCGACAACCGGCATGGAATGGCGCGCTTCCGTCGGTGTCGGTTTGATGTGGGCATCGCCTTTCGGCCCGATCCGCATCGACTATGCGATCCCGGTCAAGAAGGAAAAGACCGACGACGTGCAGGAATTCAACTTCGGCATATCGACCCGCTTCTGATGTGCGGGCAATGATGCTTCCGGCTCGTTTGGATCCGGATGGCAGTGATCCGACACTACAGCGCAGCGCGTCCTATCGGACGCGCAAAGGACGTTGTAGCATTTTGATTTGCGCATGATCCTTTCCGAGGGTCGATTTCCGATTTCGGGGTCATGCGCTAGCTGGATATTGCTTCTGGAATGACCGATCCGGTGTTCTTCGCGCCCTCACGCCGGTATACGGCCGGCGAAGTCGCGAATCTGACCGGCTCGACGCTTGTTGATTCCGGTCTCTTCGATGTATCGATCGAGGCTCTGGCGCCCGCCAACGAAGGCGGCGAGAACGCCCTTGTCTTCGTCGATGGCAGGCGCAATTTCGCCCTGATGCAGTCACTGCGGGCGGCGGCGGTTCTCTGCCCTGCCGAATTTGCCGGCAAGGCGCCGGCGGGCATCGCGGTGCTGGTGCATCCGCGCCCGCAGCAGGCCTTCGCAATGGTCGGGCGTCTGCTTTTTCCGGCGGCTGCAACGCCTGGACCGATGACCGGCGAAACCGGTATCTCGCCGCACGCCCATATCGATGCGACCGCCCATGTCGAGGCCGGCGCGATCATCGAAGCGGGTGCGATCATCGGACCTCGCGCTGCCATCGGCAGCGGGACCGTCATTGCCCCGCATGCGGTCATCGGTCCGTCCTCGCAGATTGGCCGCGACGGCTATGTCGGTCCAGGTGCCAGCGTGCAATATGCGTTGATTGGCAATCGCGTCATCATCCATGGCGGTGCCAGGATCGGCCAGGATGGCTTCGGTTTCGTGGCCGGCGCCAAGGGTCCGGAGCGGGTTCCGCAGATCGGCCGCGTCATCATCCAGGACGACGTCGAGATCGGGTCGAATACGACCGTCGATCGCGGCGCCATGTCCGACACGATCATCGGCCAGGGCACCAAGATCGACAATCTGGTGCAGATCGCGCACAACGTTCGCATCGGCCGCAATTGCATTATAGCCGGGCTTTCGGGTATTTCCGGTTCCGTGACGGTAGGCGACAACGTCACCATGGGTGGCGGTGTCGGCCTTGCGGATCATTTGACCATCGGGTCCGGGGCCAAGCTTGCGGCAAGAAGCGGGTTTATGAGCAATGTGCCTGCCGGTGAGATTTGGGGAGGATATCCGGCGCAGCCGATGGCGGAAGCCATGCGCGAGATAGCGGCCTTGCGCAGACTTGCACGGACGCGCAAACAGGGTGAGGGGGGAAATGGCTGACATCGCAGCGGCGACGCTCGAAGCGGTTGACATAATGCGGCTGATGAAGCTCCTGCCGCACCGCTATCCGTTCTTGATGATCGACCGTATTGTCGACATAGATGGCGACGAATCCGCCGTCGGCATCAAGAACGTCACCATAAACGAGCCGCATTTCCAAGGTCATTTCCCCGACCAGCCGGTCATGCCCGGCGTGCTGATCATCGAGGCGATGGCGCAGACGGCCGGCGCCATCTGCATCCGCAGCCTTGGTACGGAAAAGCCGTCGCTGGTTTATTTCCTGACCATCGACAATGCCAAGTTCCGCAAGCCGGTCGTTCCAGGCGACCAGCTGAAAATTCATGTGAAGAAAATCAAGAAACGCGGCAATCTTCTCAAATTCGCTTGCGAGGCCCTCGTCGATGGCGCCAAGGCGGCGGAAGCCGAGATCTCGGCGATGATGGTCGCAAGCGGCTGACAAACGAATGCTAATGAAAATCCAGACAGTCATCCATCCATCCTCGGTCATCGAGGCAGGCGCCCAAATCGGCGAAGGCGCCCGCATCGGGCCCTTCTGTCACGTCGGCCCCGACGCCGTGATCGGCGACCGCGTCGAACTGGTCAGCCATGTCTCGGTGATTGGCGCGACCACCATCGGTGCATCGACCAAGGTCTATCCGATGGCGATACTGGGCGGGCCGCCGCAGAACACCAAGCACAAGGGCGGCCGTACCACGCTGGTGATCGGCGAGAACTGCACGATCCGCGAAGGTGTCACCATGCATGTCGGCACCGATTCCAGCCGCGGCGAGACGACGATCGGCGACAACGGCAATTTCCTTGCCTATGCCCATATTGCCCATGACTGCGTGGTCGGCAAGAACGCCACCTTCGCCAATCAAGCGACGTTAGGCGGGCATTGCGAAGTCGGTGACAATGTCTACATCGGCGGCCTTACCGCAGTTCATCAGTTTGTCCGCATCGGCGATAACGCCTTTCTCGGCGGTTGCTCGGCGATCGTCGGCGACGTCATTCCTTACGCCATCGCCGTTGGCAACCGTGCCAGCCTTCGCGGCCTCAACATCATTGGCCTGAAGCGCGCCGGCCTGCCGCGTACGGAGATCCACTTGCTGCGCAAAGCCTACAAGACGATCTTCGATCGCTCCCGGACCGTCGGCGAAAACATCGAATTTGCCAAGGCGGAATTCGCCTCGTCGCCGACTGCCATGAAGATCGTCGACTTCATCGCCGGTCGCGGCAAGCGGCACTACGCCGTGCCGTCCCTCAAGGGTAGCGACGGCGACGATACCGATGATGAAGACTGAGGGCAGATGACGAAGATTGAGGCTGCCGGAAAAGGCCTTGATCTCGCGCCAGATGCCAAGGTCGGCATCATCGCCGGCGGCGGCAGTCTCCCGGTCGAAATTGCCCGAGCGCTCGCCCGGCAAGGCAAATTGCCCTTCGTCGTGATGGCGGCCGGCGAGGTCGATCGCATAGCCGATTTCGAGCCCTATGAGCAGGCAACCTTGAGGCTGGAAGACGTCGGCTCGCTGCTGCCGATCCTTAAGCGGCACCACGTCACGCATCTCGTAACCGCGGGTCATATCACGCGCCGCCCCAGGCTGAGCGCCATGCGCCTCAATTTGGGCCTGCTCGCGTGGCTACCCAGCCTCTTCGTCGGTGTAACCCGGGGGGACGATACGGTGCTGAAACTGTTCGTGCGCAGGATCGAGCGCAGCGGCATCAAGGTCGTCGGCGCTCACGAGATCGTGCCGGAGCTGGTCGCCGCCGAAGGCCTGCTGACCAAGGCGGCGCCACGCAAATCCGACTGGCGTGACATCGAGGCGGCGCACGCGGCGGCAAAAGCCATCGGCGCGCTGGATATCGGCCAAGCGGCTGTTGCGGTCGGCGGCCGCGCCATTGCGTTGGAAGGCGTCGAAGGCACCGACGGGCTGCTCGAGCGGACAAGGGAGTTGCGCGGGCACGGCAGGCTGGCCGGCGGGAGCCGCGGTGTTCTGGTCAAATGCGCCAAGCCCGGTCAGGAACTGCGTGCCGATCTGCCCTCCATCGGCCCGCTGACAGTCGAGGCCGCGCATGCCGCCGGACTGGCCGGCATTGCCGTCGAAGCCGGTCGCTCGCTAGTGCTCGAAGGTCCCGCCACCATCGGACGTGCCAATACGCTCGGCCTGTTCGTGATCGGCCTGCCTGCTGCGGAGCCGGCGCATGGCGAATGAGCGGCCGTTGAAGATAGCCATCGTCGCCGGCGAGGAGTCCGGCGACCTGCTTGGCGCCGACCTTGTGCAGGCGCTCAAGCGCATGACCGGGCGCGAAGTTCGGCTTGTCGGCATCGGCGGCCGCCATTTGCAGGCGCTCGGCCTGGCGCCATTGTTCGACGGCAGCGAGATCGCACTGATGGGGCTTAGCGCCATCCTGCGCGACCTGCCGCGCCTGATACGGCGGATCGGCCAGACGGCAAACGCGTTTGCCGGTGAAAAGCCCGATTGCCTTATCACCATCGACAGTCCGGACTTCTCGCTGCGCGTCGCCAAGAAGGTGCGTGCCGCCGATCCGACTATCCCGATCGTCCACTATGTCTGCCCGAGCGTGTGGGCTTGGCGGCCGGGCAGGGCGGCGGCGATGAAGCCATATGTCGATCACATTCTTTGCATCCTGCCGTTCGAGGTGAAGGAACTCGCTCGCCTGGGCGGGCCGCCCGGCACCTATGTCGGGCATCGCCTTACACACGATCCGGGCATAGTCAGTGCCGCAAGGGCGCAGGCGCAGCCGCGTAACCTCGCCGCTGACCGTGTGAAAACGTTGCTTGTATTGCCGGGTTCGCGTCGCGGCGAGGTGCGGCGCCTGGTTGGGCCGTTCGGCGAAACGCTGTCGATCCTGCGGGCGCGCGGGCACCGCTTGCGCCTGCTGTTGCCGACGGTGCCGCACGTCGCCGACCTGGTCAGGACCTCGGTCGCGAGCTGGGACGAGAAGCCGGAGATCATCCTTGATGCCGAACGCAAATGGCAGGCCTTCGGCAAGGCGGATGCGGCGCTGATCGCGTCGGGGACGGTATCGCTGGAACTGGCACTGGCGAGTGTGCCGATGATCTCCTGCTACCGGCTCGATCCGGTCATGCGCATGGCGCAGCCGCTGATCAAAGTATGGAGCGCAGCCTTGCCCAATCTCATTGCCGACCGGCCGGTTGTGCCGGAACACTACAATCAATATGTGCGGCCGCATTATCTGGCGCGGCAGTTGGAAGCGCTGTTCTCCGATACCGCCTACCGCACCTGGCAGAAGCACGGTTTTGCCGACATTGCCGGGCGTATGGCAACCGCCAAGCCGTCAGGCGAGATTGCCGCGGGGGTGGTGATGGGGATGGTGAGGAAGTGAGTGAATTATGAATTGTGAATTGTGAATAGCGGTTTCTATGGACAGGGAGCGACGCTTCGCTACTCCCATTCACCATTCACCATTCACCATTCACCATTCACCACCTTCACCGCTTCGCGATTGGCACGTAGTCCCGTTCCGGCGCGCCGGTATAGAGCTGGCGCGGGCGACCGATCTTCTGGTGCGGGTCCTCGATCATCTCCTTCCACTGCGCGATCCAGCCGACGGTGCGGGCGACCGCGAACAGCACGGTGAACATGGTGGTGGGAAAGCCCAGCGCCTTCAGCGTGATGCCGGAATAGAAATCGACGTTCGGATAGAGCTTCTTCTCGATGAAATAGGAATCGGTCAGTGCGATCCTTTCCAGCTCCATGGCGATGTCGAGCAGTGGATCGTCCTTGATGCCGAGCTCGCCCAGGACCTCGTGCGCGGTCTTCTGCATGATCTTGGCGCGCGGATCGTAATTCTTGTAAACGCGGTGGCCAAATCCCATCAATCGGAACGGATCGTTCTTATCCTTGGCGCGCGCAATGAATTCCGGGATGTGATCGACATGACCGATCTCGCCCAGCATGTTCAGGGCTGCCTCGTTGGCGCCGCCATGTGCGGGACCCCACAGGCAGGCGATGCCGGCAGCGATACAGGCAAAAGGATTGGCGCCCGACGAGCCGGCCAGGCGGACGGTCGAAGTCGAGGCGTTCTGTTCGTGATCGGCGTGCAGGATGAAGATGCGCTCCATCGCGCGGGCCAGCACCGGATTGATCTTGTATTCCTCGCAAGGCACGGCGAAGCACATATGCAGGAAATTGGCTGCGAAATTCAGCTCGTTCTTCGGGTAAATGAATGGCTGGCCGATGTGGTATTTATAGGCCATCGCCGCGATCGTCGGCATCTTGGCGATCAGCCGCATTGACGCGACCATGCGTTGATAGGGGTCCGAGATATCGGTGGAATCGTGATAGAAGGCCGACAGCGCGCCGACCACGCCGCACATCACCGCCATCGGATGCGCATCACGGCGGAAGCCGGTGAAAAAGCGCGACATCTGCTCATGCACCATAGTGTGGCGCGTCACCCGGTAGTCGAAATCGTCCTTCTGCGCCTTGGTCGGGAGTTCACCATAGAGCAAGAGATAGCAGACTTCGAGGAAGTCGCCGTGCTCGGCCAATTGGTCGATCGGGTAGCCGCGGTGCAAAAGAATGCCGGCATCGCCATCGATGAAGGTGATTTCCGATTCGCAGCTCGCCGTCGACGTAAAACCGGGATCGTAGGTAAAGACGCCGGCGGTGTTGTAGAGCGAACCGATATCGATGACGTCAGGTCCTACCGAACCACTTCGTATCTTGAATTCATGGGTTTTGCCGCCGAGTTCCAGCTTGGCCGTCGATGCCTGGGTTTTGCCGCCAAATTCCATTTTTGTCGCAGGTTCGGTCATAGCAAACTCCTTTTTGTTTCCTCAGGCCGGCAAAGGCAAAATATCTGAACCCAACACGTCAAAAGCATCGGAATACGCACATTTGCGCCCGCAATTGAATCTGCGCGGCAGATTAGGCCAAGACCCAATGTTGCACTGCGAAACACACCTTTCAATGCCAATCTTCTTGGGCCAGTTTGCTAATCGATTTGATCAGCGATCCGCGCCAGGCTTTCCTCGCGGCCAAGCACGGCAAGCACATCAAAGACACCTGGCGAGGTACTTTTGCCGGTGAGCGCGGCGCGCAAAGGTTGGGCCACGGCGCCGAGTTTATAGCCGGCGGCCTGCGCATAGTCGCGGATCGCGGCTTCGGCTGAGGCGGCAGACCACCCCGAAACCGTGGCTAGTGCCGCATGAGCGCCCCGCAGGATCGCGCGTGCCTCACCGCTGAGCAGCGCCGCCGCCTTCTCGTCGACCGGCAGCGGCCGTTCGACGAAAAGGAATTCAGCCCCTTCAACAAGTTCGACCAGCGTTTTGGCGCGCTCCTTCAGGCCCGGCAACGCGGCAAGCAGTTGCGCCCTGCGTCTGTCGTCGAGGCGAGCGGCGATTGCCGGGCCGCCTTCTAGATAGGGCAGAGTGGCGATGAAGATGTCGAGCAGCGCCGCGTCGTTCATCCGGCGCATATGCACGC
This sequence comes from Mesorhizobium sp. M0664, assembly GCF_040320565.1. Lineage (NCBI taxonomy): Bacteria > Pseudomonadati > Pseudomonadota > Alphaproteobacteria > Hyphomicrobiales > Phyllobacteriaceae > Mesorhizobium > Mesorhizobium sp. M0664. The sequence continues at coordinate 43,431 of NZ_JAMYPW010000045.1, read as the reverse complement.
CGTTAAGCGCCTCGAGCTTGGCGAAGTCGAAACGGGCGGCGCCCTTGTTGACGTCGCCAATGTCGAACCATGTAATCATGTCGGCGATCGACATGATCTCATCGTCGCCGTGGCTCCAGCCAAGCCTCGCCAGATAGTTGAGCAGCGCCTCCGGCAGGTAGCCCATGGCGCGATAGGCTTCGACGCCAAGCGCACCGTGCCGCTTCGACAGCTTGGCGCCGTCGGCACCGTGGATCAACGGGATATGCGACATCGACGGCACCTCCCAGCCCATGGCGTGATAGATTACGGTCTGGCGTGCGGCGTTGGTCAAATGATCGTCGCCGCGGATGATGTGGGTGATGCCCATGTCGTGATCGTCGACGACGACGGCATGCATGTAGGTGGGATTGCCGTCCGAGCGCAGAATAATGAAATCGTCGAGATCCTTGTTGGGAAAGCGCACGTCGCCCTGGACGCGGTCATGCACCACCGTCTCGCCGTCTGTCGGCGCCTTGATGCGGATCGCCCCCTTGGCGCCGGGCGGCGCCTCCGACGGGTCGCGGTCGCGCCAGCGCCCATCATAGCGGGGCGGAAGCCCCTTGGCTCGCGCTGCCTCGCGCATCGCCTCCAGCTCCGCCGGCGTCGCGTAGCAGTAATAGGCCTTGCCCACGCGCACCAGCTCCTCGGCCACCTCGCGATGGCGCGGCGCGCGCTCGAACTGCGAGACAGGCGCGCCGTCCCAGGTGAGTCCGAGCCAGGAAAGCCCGTCGAGAATGGCTGCCGTCGCCGCATCCGTCGACCGCTCACGGTCGGTATCCTCTATACGCAGCAGCATCGTGCCGCCCGTGTGCTTGGCGTACAGCCAGTTGAACAGCGCCGTGCGCGCGCCGCCAATGTGCAGATAGCCGGTGGGCGAGGGGGCAAAACGGGTGACGACCTTATCGGGCATGGAACTCTCAGGCGGGCGAAGGAAGTGGGTTTGCGGACTTTCGCGCGTTGCGCGTTCATGTAGCATAGGAGGTCGAGGGCGCAAGGGGCAGACCCGATGGCTGTGCGAGGCCGTGGTGCGGGCGAGGGCGAGGACGTTGGCAGCGACGTCAGCGAACGCTTGCTGTTTGCCGCTCCCCCGCCTGTCCTGCCGGCACCGGCATTGCTACCTGCTCCGCGCTTCGATGCTCCGTCGCTGCCGGCCAGCGACCCAGCAACGGTTCTCGTGCCCGCGGGCGAGCCTATCGTACGCCTGCGCAGGCGTTTCCGCCTCCCGTCACCGTCCCGTATCCGCAACAGCGTAACCACAGCGGCCGGTCTGGAACTCGACCGCGGCATCGCCTTCCTGCTGGTGCCGGTGTTCCTCGCATGCGGGGTGGTCGTTTATTTCGGGCTGTCGGTGGAGCCGGCCTTTCCACAGCCGATCGCAATCGCGCTCCTCGCGACCCTTTGTGCCGTCGTCTCGCGGTCATGGCCCAGGACGCGCCTGTGCTTCATGGTGGCGCTGCTCTGCGCGCTTGGCGTACTTGCCGCCAAGTTCGAAACATGGCGTGTCGGAACGCATATGCTCGGCTCCGAAATCTCGACGCGGCTGACGGGTCGCGTCGTATCGTACGAGCCCATGGCGAGCGGCCGCATCAGGCTGACAATCGATGTGATCTCAACCGCCAGGCCGACACTGCGCTACATGCCGGAACGGGTCCGCGTTTCGGCGATGAAGATACCGGCTGAGCTGACCGCCGGTTCCGAGATCACCGGCTATGTGCGGCTGCTGCCGCCGACCGGCCCGGTGCGGCCCGACAGCTATGATTTCTCCTTCGACAGCTATTTCGCCGGTATCGGCGGCAGCGGCTTTTTTCTCGGCAATCCGAAAATCGTGTCGTCGGACAGCATGCCGCTTGCCGCGCAGCTTTCTTCCGCGATCGAAGACGCGCGTGAATCCATCGCCGACCATATCCGCAGCCGCATCGGCGGTGCCGAGGGCGAGATTGCTGCTGCGCTGATCGTCGGCGTGCGCGCCGGCATTCCCGAGGAGATCAACGAAGCGATGCGGCGCACCGGCATCTACCACATCATCTCCATCTCGGGGCTGCATATGGCGTTGGTCGCCGGCACCATCATGGCGCTGCTGCGGGGTGCCTTCGCGCTGTTTCCCGATTTCTCATCGCGACGGCCGGTCAAGAAATATGCCGCGGCCGCCGCGCTTTTTTCGATTGCGGCCTACCTCGTCTTTTCCGGCATTGTCGTGGCGGCCGAACGCAGCTTCATCATGCTGGCGGTGATGCTTATCGCCGTGCTGTTCGACCGGGCCGCGCTCACCATGCGCAACCTGGCGATCTCGGCCATCGCGGTCATCCTGGTGTCGCCGCACGAGGTGGTCGGTCCGAGTTTCCAGATGTCCTTCGCCGCGACGGCGGCCCTTGTCGGCGCCTATGCAGGCTGGTCCGATTACCGCGCCGGCAGGGCCACCACGCCGCCGCCGCGGCAGTCGCCGCTACGCTTTGCCACTCGAAAGGTCCTGCTGGGCATGTGCGGTCTGGCGATGACCTCGATCATTGCAGGGAGCGCCACGGCGCTTTTCGCCATATGGCATTTCCAGCGCGTGGCGCCGCTCAGCCTGTTCGCCAATCTGGCCATCATGCCCATCGTGTCACTGGTCGTCATGCCCTTCGCCGTTCTCAGCGCGCTGGCGATGCCGTTCGGTGCGGATGGCCCTTTTCTCTATGTCATGGGCAAGGGGCTGACGGCGATGATCGCCCTGTCCGGGTGGATCTCGGAGCGCTCGCCGATCGATGCGGTCGGGCTGATTTCGCTGAGATCCGTCCTTCTGGTGACGATCGCCCTCGTCATTGCCAGCATGGCGACGACGTGGTTGCGGCTGGCGGCACTTCCTTTTGCGCTCGCCGGCTTGCTGACGACAACGCAGACACGCATACCCGACGTATTGGTCTCGGAGGACGCACGGCTGGTCGCGCTGCCGATCGGCAGCGGTGAACTCGCGGTCAACCGGGCACGCCCGAATGAGTTCACCATCGACAACTGGAAACGCGCGCTCACATCAGAGGCTATCGTCGCGCCGGAAACACCTGGAAAGAACGACCCGCAATTCGACATTGCCGATCCGGCCGACCTACCGCCGGGCATGCCGTTCATTTGCACGGACGGCCTCTGCCTTGCCAGGCATCCATCCGGCGCGATCATCGCGCAAGCCAAGGACCGCGATACTGCGCGGCCAGCCTGCGCCTTTGCCAGCTTGATCGTCATCGACGACGCCACCGCCCATAACCCCTGCTACTACGACCGGCTGGTCCTCGTCGTCACCAAACGGCAACTGGCGCGCGCGGGAAGTGCCGCCGTCTATTTCGATCCACAAGCGGCAACACGCGCCGAGATCCGCTTCGCCGTCGAAAAATCATACCGGCCCTGGCACGTGCAGCGGAAATTTTCACGCGCGGCACGGGGCCTGCCGCCATACCGCCGGGCCGACAACCCCAAAGCCGGCGCCAAGGGCGGAGCTCAGTAGCGGCGGATCAGTCCGACGAGCTTGCCCTGCACCTTGACCCTGTCTGGTCCGAAGATGCGCGTCTCGTAGGCCGGATTGGCGGCTTCCAGGGCGATCGAGGCGCCCTTGCGGCGGAACCGCTTCAGCGTCGCTTCCTCCTCGTCGACCAGTGCCACCACGATCTCACCGGGGCTCGCCGTATCGGCATTGCGGATGATCACCGTGTCGCCGTCGAAAATGCCGGCCTCGATCATCGAATCGCCTTTGACCTCAAGCGCATAATGCTCGCCGCCCATGATCATATCCGGCGGCACCGAAATCGAATGCGTCTGGTGCTGGATGGCGTCGATCGGCACACCGGCAGCGATGCGGCCCATCACTGGGATCGAAACGGCGGCGACGACATCGTCGTCATTTCCGGCTGCGGGCACGCGCGACGATGTCGGCTTGCCTTGCCGAGGGGCGCCTTGCCCAAGACTGCCCTGGATGACACTCGGCGAGAACTTGCGTGCCGCATTGAGGCCGGGGGCGATCGAGTCAGGCAGGCGTAGCACCTCCAGCGCACGGGCCCGGTTGGGCAAACGGCGAATGAAGCCGCGCTCCTCCAGCGCCGTAATCAGCCGGTGGATTCCGGATTTGGAAGCCAGGTCGAGCGCTTCCTTCATCTCGTCGAATGAAGGCGGGATACCGCTTTCCTTCAACCTTTCGTGGATGAACATAAGCAGTTCGTGTTGTTTGCGTGTCAGCATAGCGACCCCCAACAGAATCAGAAAAACAAACCCAGAACAAACACTATCTGTTCCAGTTGTGTTCCGCAACTGTTTAAAGTTTAATGAATGCGTTAAGGCTCGGGAAACAAACGACGTCCCCTACCGGCGTACCGCATTTTCACCGCCGCGAGCCTCATCGCCTTGATTCTGCTTTCGTTTGCGCCCTTCTGGCCTCCTAGAAGGCGGCACTGGCATCGGCCGTCGGTCGGCAAAAGGCACGGAATTGAACCCGTATCGACTGTGCGGTTTGGTCAATGCACCGTGAACGAAACGAACTCAAAACGCCAACCTCGGGTTAAGTCCCGGTTTCCACCGCCTGGTCAGGCTGCTTCTCGCCGGTGGAGCCTTGCTGCGCGCAACCAAGTAATGGAAGAACAGTCGATGCGTGTCCGGCGTTGCGTTGGATCTTGGGGGAGCAGACAAATCATGACAGGAATTCCCGATCTCGTGGCCATAAAGGCGATGGATGCCGCGGATCCGCTGCGCGCGATGCGCGACCGCTTTGTGTTGCCGCAAGGAGTGATCTATCTCGACGGCAATTCGCTAGGAGCTGCTTCACGTGCCGCTTTCGATGAACTGCACAAGGCCGCGACCGAAGAATGGTCGCATGATCTCATCCGCGCATGGAACACGGCCGGCTGGTTCAACATGCCGCTTGAACTTGGCGACCAGCTCGGGCGCCTGATCGGGGCCGCGGCCGGCCAGACAGTGGTCTGCGACACGACATCGGTCAATATCTACAAGCTGCTGCACGCCGCCATGGCCATGCGACCGGAGCGGCAGGTCATCGTCGCCGAGGGCGATAGTTTTCCGACGGACCTCTACATGGCCGAGGGTGTGGTTTCGACGCGAAAAGATACGCTGCTGCGCCTCTCGGGAGTCGACGCGCCGACCATCGAAGAGCTGATCGACGAACGCACCGCTGTGGTGCTGGTCAACCACGTCAACTATAAGTCGGGCGAACTGCGCGACATGCCGGCGCTGACGCGCAGGGCTCAGGAAGCCGGGGCGATGATCGTCTGGGATCTCTGCCACACCGCCGGCGCGATGCCAGTCGAACTCGACAAGGCAAACGCCGATTTTGCCGTTGGCTGCACCTACAAATATCTGAATGGCGGCCCGGGCGCGCCTGCCTTCATCTATGCGGCTGAGCGGCATCTTTCCGACATCCAGCAGCCGCTCACCGGCTGGTGGGGCCATGCACGGCCCTTCGCCTTCGAGCCAGGCTATGCGGCCGGCACCGGCATCCGCCGGTTTCTGTGCGGCACACAGCCGGTCCTGTCGATGCGCACGCTGAAGGGCGCGCTCGACATCTGGAACGATGTCGACATGACGGCGGTGCGCAAGAAGAGCATCGCGCTGGCGGATCTGTTCATCGAGCTTGTCGAGGCAAAGTGCGGCACTTACGGGCTCACGCTCGAAAGCACGCGCGATGGGGAAAAACGCGGCAGCCAGATTTCATTCATGCATGAGCATGGCTACCAGGTCATGCGCGCGCTGATCGAACGTGGCGTGATCGGCGATTTTCGCGCGCCATCGACCATGCGCTTCGGCTTCACCCCGCTCTATGTCGGCTATGCCGATGTCTGGCAGGCCGCCAAAGTGCTTGAGGACATCCTGCACACCGGTGCGTGGAAGGATGCGCGCTTCGCCATCAAAGCAGCTGTCACTTGAGATTGATGCGAGAGCTGGAATCGTGAGGCTGGCGACGACGCGCCGCGCGATGCTTACGGCTACGCTGCAGGGCCATATGCCAGGGAGGGCGCAGGGTGTTCGAACGTCACATTGCCGATTGGGACAACGCCTATGCCAACAGCGCCAACATAGCCGGCAGCGATCGCTGGCCGGCGGCCTGGATCGAGCCCGCGCGGGTTTTCCGCGACGTGCTTTCGACCGAGGGCAGGGCGCGGCTCGACATGGCCTATGGCGACAATCCACGCAACCGGCTCGATCTTTTCCTGCCGGCCATCAAGCCCAAGGGACTCGTGGTGTTCGTTCATGGCGGCTACTGGATGGAATTCGACAAGAATTTCTGGTCGCATCTTGCCGCTGGCCCTGTTGATCGCGGCTATGCGGTGGCGATGCCGTCCTACACGCTCTGTCCGCAGATACGCATTGGCGGCATCGTCAAGGAAGTCGGCGCGGCGATCGGCAAGGCGGCGGCGATCGTTGCAGGGCCGCTGATGCTGACCGGGCACTCGGCCGGCGGCCATCTTGTTAGCCGGATGGTTACGGCGACGACGCCGCTGGCGCCCGAAGTCGTCCGGCGCGTTCGTCATGTAGTGTCGATCTCGGGGGTGCACGATTTGCGCCCGATCATGCGCACCGGCATGAACGAGACGCTGGCGATCGATGAGGCCGAGGCGCAGGCCGAAAGCCCGGTGCTGCTGCGCCCGATGGACAAGGCCCGCCTGACCTGCTGGGCCGGCGGCGGCGAGCGCGCTGAATTCCTGCGTCAGAGCGCGTTGCTGGCCAACATCTGGATCGGCCTGGGTACCGCGACCAGCTCGGTGGTCGAGCCTGACCGGCATCATTTCAACATCATCGACGGTTTGGCCGATCCAGACCATCCGCTGACCCGGACCTTGATTTCGGAGTGAGGCAGGTTCAGCGTAGCATCAGTACGTCGCAGGGGGAGCCCGCCGCCGCGGCAGGCGCGAACGGCGCGCGAACGATCAGCCCGTCGGCATCGGCCAGCATTTTCAGCATCGAGGAGTCCTGGATGCCGAACGGCGTCGCCACGAGCGTACCGGCGTCATCAATGACAACAGCCCGCACATAATCTTGCCTGAGATCGTTGGCCGGCATGGCGGCACCGAGCCGTGCCCGACGTATATCCTGCTGAAAGGCGCGGCCGCCGAGCCGCGCCAGCAGCGGCTTCAGGAAGAGCTGAGTGCAGACCAGGCTTGCCACCGGATTGCCGGGCAGGCCGATGCAGCGAATGTCTCCCAGCCGCCCGAACATCAGTGGCTTGCCCGGCCGCATGGCGATCTTCCAGAAATCGAGCGTCATGCCTTGCCCGGTCAGCACCTCATGGACGAAGTCGTGGTCACCGACCGAGGCACCGCCCAGCGTGACGATGACGTTCGCGCCAGCCTTCACGGCCTTTTCAACCAGCGCAGCGATCGCCTCCCTGCGGTCCGGCGCGATGCCAAGGTCGAGCGCGCGCGCACCGACCGACTGTGCGGCAGCGGCGACACCATAGGCGTTGGAGGAGATGATCTGGTCGGGGCCAAGATCGCTGCCCGGCGGCAGCAATTCGTCGCCGGTGGCGATGATGGCGACCAGCGGCCGTTTGACCACGCGCACCTCGGGGTGATTGGCCGATGCCGCCAGCGATAAGGCCGCCGGGTCGAGCAGGCGGCCTTTGGGCAGCAGGACATCGCCCTTGGCGAAATCGAGCCCGAGGCGGCGGATGTTGCGCCCCTGCACCGTCGGTTCCGTCACTTCGACGCTGCTGCCACCGAGATCGCGGGCGTTCTCCTGGATGACGATAGTGTCGGCGCCTTCGGGAAGCGGTGCGCCGGTAAAGATGCGCACGGCCTGCCGCTGCTGCACCGTTCCGGCAAAGCCGCGTCCGGCCGGCGCCATGCCGACCACCGAAAGCCTTGCCGGTACGGACGCGATATCGGCCGCCCGCACGGCATAGCCGTCCATGGCGGAGGCGTTGAACGGCGGCTGGGTGCGGAGCGCCACAACCGGCTCCGCCAGCACGCGGTCGGCGGCATCCAGCAGTGCGACGCGTTCGCCCGGCAGCGCTGCTGCGCCGTCCAGCAGGCGCTCGAGCGCCTCGGCAACTGGGACCAGCGCCATTATCGGCCTGCCTCGGTGGCCCCGTCTCCGGTGATCTTGTAGTCGCCGGATTTGCCGCCGGTCTTTTCGACCAGCCTGATGCCGGAGATGACCATGGCGCGGTCGACCGCCTTGGCCATGTCGTAGATGGTCAGGCAAGCGACCGAGACGGCACTCAGAGCCTCCATCTCAACGCCGGTCTTGCCGGTGACGCGGGTCAATGCTGTCACCTTCAGGCCGGGCAGCGCGGCGTCCGCCTCGATATCGACAGATATCCTGGTCAGCAGCAGCGGATGGCAAAGCGGGATCAGTTCATGCGTCTTCTTGGCCGCCATGATGCCGGCAATGCGCGCGGTGCCCAGCACGTCGCCCTTCTTGGCGTCGCCGGCGAGGATCATGTCCAGCGTCTCGGGCCGCATCGCGACAAAACCTTCTGCGACTGCCGTGCGCACCGTCTCAGCCTTGTCGCCGACATCGACCATGTTGGCTTCGCCCTGCGCGCCAAGATGGGTGAGGGCGGCCGCCATCCTCAAACGGCCTCTGCCGGCGCCTTGCCCGTCAACAGCAGGCGCGTTGCCGCGGCCACGTCCTGCTGGCGCATCAGGCTCTCGCCGACCAGGAAAGTCGCAATGCCGCTCTGCTCCAGCCGGCGGCAATCGTCGTGCGAAAAGATACCGCTCTCGCTGACCAGATGGCGGTCGGCCGGCACCATCGCTACCAGCCGCTCCGAGGTCTGTAGGCTGGTTTCGAAGGTCCGGAGATTGCGGTTGTTGATTCCGATCAGCCGCGACGACAGCTGCAGCGCGCGTTCCATTTCAGCCTCGTCATGCACTTCGACCAGCGCGTCCATGCCGAGCCCGAACGCTGTCGCTTCGAGTTCTCTTGCCAACGCGTCGTCGACGCTGGCCATGATGATCAGGATGGCATCGGCGCCCCATGCCCTGGCCTCGTAGACCTGATAGGGGTCGAACAGGAAATCCTTGCGCAATGCAGGCAGCTCGATGGCAGCGCGCGCAGTGGTGAGGAATTCGGGCGCGCCTTGGAAGGAGGGTGCGTCGGTCAGCACCGAAAGGCAGGCGGCACCGCCCTTCGCATAGGCCCTGGCCAGCGTCGGTGGATCGAAATCGGCGCGGATCAGGCCTTTGGATGGGCTAGCCTTCTTGATTTCGGCAATCAGCGCGAACCTGCCGGATTTGCGCTTTGCTTCAAGGGCGGAAAGAAAGCCGCGCGGCGCGTCGGCATCCGTCGCCCGCGCCTTGATCTCGGCGAGCGGCACGCGCGCCTTGGCCGCCGTGATCTCGTCGCGCTTGTAAGCCTCGATCTTGCGCAGGATGTCGGACATGGTTTTAACCGTTCGAAATCTCGATCAGCCTGTCGAGCACTTTCAGCGAGCGGCCGCTGTCGATGGCCTGCGCCGCCGTTACCATGCCGTCGGCGAGGGTCGTCGCTTTGCCGGCCACCACCAGCCCGGCGCCGGCATTCATCAGCACCGTATCGCGAAAGGCGCCGGCTGCGCCGGCCAGCATGTCGCGCAGTGCCTGGGCGTTGTGGGCGGCGTCGCCGCCGCGCAACTCGTCCTTGGTGTGCCGCTTCAGTCCGACGGCTTCCGGGGTCAGCGTAAAGCTGCGGATCTCGCCGCCGGCCAGTTCGGCGACAAGTGTCTCGCCGGTGGTGGTGATCTCGTCATAGCCGTCGCCATGGACGATCCAGGCATGGTCGGCACCAAGTTCCTTCAACGTTTCTGCCACCGGCATGATCCATTCGGGCAGGAACACGCCGACCATCTGCCGTCTGACACTGGCCGGATTGGAAAGTGGACCAAGCAGGTTGAAGATGGTGCGGGTGCCGAGCTCGACCCGGGTCGGGCCGACATGCTTCATCGCCGGGTGATGCGCCGGCGCGAACATGAAGCCAACGCCGGCCTCGTGGATGCAGCGGCCGATCGTCTCCGGAGGGATGTCGATCTTGACGCCCAATGCGATCAGCACATCGGCGGCGCCGGTCAGCGAGGACAGTCCGCGATTGCCGTGCTTGGCGACGGGCACGCCGCTGCCGGCGATGACGAAAGCGGATGCGGTCGAAATGTTGACGCTGTGCGAATTGTCGCCGCCGGTGCCGACAATGTCGATGGCGCCCTCGGGGGCTTCGACACGCAGCATCTTGGCGCGCATAGTGGCGACGGCGCCGGCGATCTCGCTGACGGTCTCACCGCGCACGCGCAATGCCATCAAGAAGCCGCCGATCTGGCCGGGGGTAGCATCGCCCGACATGATGATGTCGAAGGCCTCGCGCGCCTCCTCGAAGGAAAGAGCGCTGCCGGCGGCGACCTTGGCGATGTGGATCTTCAGCGCGCTCATCTGGCCAGGGCTTGGGTTACGGCCGCCTGATCGATGCGGACGTCATATTGCGTCTGCAACTGCGCCACCAACTGGTCGAGCAGGTCGTCGGACATGCCGGAGGTGAAGGACTTCTGTGCGTCCTGGGGCACTGAGCTGGCATCGGCCCCGGCAGGCTCGAACACCTCGGCAACCTTGAACAGGATCTGTCCGTCGCCCGTAGGTGAGGGGATCAGCCCGGTGCCGCCTTCGCCGACGCCGAACATCGCGGCGGCGCCTTCCTTGCCGAAATCGACGTCGTCCGCATCGCGCTTGACGCCGCGCTTGGTCTGCTTTTCGAGCTTGAGCTCACCGGCGATCACCTCGAGCGTGGCGCCAGCCTTGAGACGCTTCTCGAGCTCCTGTGCTTTTGCGGTGAGCCGTTTGGTGGTCTCCGCCGCGGTCCAGTCGGCCACGACCTTCTGGTGGACTTCGTCCAATGTGCGGTCGCGGGCAGGCGTGATCGCGCTCACGTCGTAGAAGACGAAGCCGTTATCGGCGGTGGTGAGGCCTTCATTGTCGGTTCCGGGTTCGGATTCGAACACCGCCTTGATGAGTGCCGGCGATTCCGGCAGGTCTTTGACGATGCTTCCATCCGGCCGTTGGCCGGTGCGGTCGATGGCATCGATGGTGACGACCTTCAGCTTCAATTTGGCGGCTGCCTCGGCGAGCGAACTGCCCGAGGCGCGCGTATCCTCGTAATTGTCGTGCACGTCCAGCAAGATGCGGCTTGCCTCGCCCAGTGCCAGGTCCTTGCGGATCTGCTCGGACACTTCGGCCAGCGGCTTCACCACTTCGGGCTTGATCTCGGTGGCGCGCAGCAGAACGGGACCAAAGGCGCCCTGTACGACCGGGCTGACCTCATTGACGTTTAGTTTGAAGGCAGCGTCGGCGACCGCCTTGTCGGCGATCTTGTCCTTGGCCAGCGTGCCGAGCAGCGTGTCGGCCGGCGTCTTGCCTTCGGCAGCGACGATCTTGTCGAAGGTCGCGCCGGTCCTGAGCGAATCGAGCGCCGCCTTTGCGGCATCAGGTGTCTTGAACACAAGCTGCTCGATGGTGCGCATCTCCGGCGTGGTGTAGCGCGCCTTGTTCTTATTGTAGTCGTCGCTGACCTGTTGGTCGGTCACCGCGCTCAAATCCATGATGTCTTCCGGTTCGAGCCTGACATAGGAGAACTTACGGTATTCGGGCGCGGCGTAGGTTTTCTTGTTTTCCTCGAAATAGGCCGAAAGCGCGCTGTCGGACGGCGCTTCTATCGGTTCGACCAGCGATTTCGGCAAGGTCAGGTAGTCGATGGTGCGATCTTCGCCGCGATAGAGCGCGACCGCCTTGAAGAAAGTATCCGGGGCCTTGAGGCCGTCCGAAACCGCCTCGACGATCTGCTGGCGGACCGCGACCTGGGCGCGGTTCTTCAAATAGTCTTCCGGCCGCATTCCGATCTGCCGAAGCAGGTACTCGAAGGTTCTCCTGTCGAAGCTTCCGGCAGGCCCTTTGAACGCCGGGTCTTCACGCGTCAGTTCGGCGAGCCGGTCCTTTGACAGGCCGAGTCCGAGCTTGCGGGCCTGCTCGTCGAGGACGGCGCCCGACACGAGTTGCGCCAGCACCTGGTTGTCGATGCCGAGCGCCGTCGCTTGCTCACGGCTGATGCGCTGGCCGAATTGCTGCGACATGACGCTGAGCTGGCGATCGTAGGCGAGGCGGTATTCGTTGATCGAGACCTTGGTGCCTCCGGCCGTGATCACGGCATCATGGCCGGCAAGACCGCCCATCAGGCGGCCCGAGATGCCCCAGACGGCGAAGCTCAACACCAACAATGACAGCAGCAGTTTAGCGACCCAGGTCCCCGCCGCGCTTCTCAACATACCAAGCATGAGTACTTCCGATTTTTGCGCATTTCGCATGCGCCGAGTCTGAAACAAGCGCAATAGCGCCCTTCCTGCCCACTGTCGATTGCTTTGTGGCCTGATTTTGATAGTGAGGGCCAGCTGGAAATTGCCCGGAGAAACAAATCCCATGACGCCTGGAATCCGCCCGCTCGTCGCCGGCAACTGGAAAATGAACGGCACCAGCGCCTCGCTCAACGAGCTCAGGATGATCGGCAACGGCTTCATGAGTGGGCTCGACGCCGAGACCGAAGCGGTGGTCTGCGTGCCGGCGACCTTGCTTGCGCACGCCGCCGAGATTCTGTCGCGCACGCCGGTGCGGGCCGGCGGAGAGGATTGCCACACCGAGGAAAGCGGCGCCTACACCGGCTGCATTTCGGCCGAGATGCTGAAGGATGCAGGTGCCAGCCATGTCATCGTCGGCCATTCCGAATGCCGCGCCGATCGCAAGGAGGACGATGCCTTGGTCCAGGCCAAGGCCTCCGCCGCATGGCGCGCCGGGCTGGTGGCCATCATCTGCATTGGTGAGACAAGAGCCGAACGAGAAGCAGGAGCCACGCTCGACGTGCTGTCGCGCCAGGTCGCTGGCTCGGTCCCGCCAAACGCCACGGTTTCCAACACCGTCATTGCCTATGAGCCAATATGGGCGATTGGGACCGGCTTGACCCCGACCGCCGCCGACGTCGCCGAGGCACATGCGCATATCCGCGAAGAACTGGCACGGAAGCTCGGCAATACGGCGGCCAAGATGCGCATTATCTACGGCGGCTCGGTCAAGCCGTCCAACGCCGTCGAGTTGCTCGGCGTCAGGAATGTCGATGGCGCGCTGGTCGGCGGCGCCAGCCTAAAGGCGGCGGACTTCCTCGGCATCGCGGAAGCCTATCGAAACATCGCTTGATACAAGGGCTGGTTGCTGCATTTGAGCGGACGGCCGGCGCCGAAATCGTTGCAAAGGACGCATTGCTTCCCATATTCCGGCCACGGGCTTGGAAATGCCGTTAAAGCATTGTATTGAGCCGCCTCCAAATCAGCGGCCGCACAAGGCCTTGCCAGGGTAAATTATGGAAACCGTACTGATCGTCGTCCACCTCATGGTCGTGCTCGCGCTTGTCGGCGTGGTGCTGCTGCAGCGCTCCGAAGGCGGCGGCCTCGGCATCGGCGGCGGATCTGGCTTCATGACCGCGCGTGGCGCCGCCAATGCGCTGACGCGGGCGACGGCGATCCTGGCTGCCGCTTTCTTCGTCACTTCGCTGACACTGTCGATCGTTGCGCGCTATGGCGAGAAGCCGATCGACATTCTCGATCGCGTGCCGGCGACCTCGGACGGAGCAGGCAAGGGCGTACTCAACCAATTGCCTGGAACCACGACGCCGACGCCGCCGTCGGGCACCACGGCGCCGACCCCGCCGTCCGGCAATGGCGCGGCAACGACGCCGCCGGCAACCGCTCCGGCGACGCCGCCAGCGACAAACGGCGCCACCGCGCCGGCCACACCGCAGGTCCCCAACCAGTAATAGGGCAACTTATGCCGCGATCTGTTGTCGTTTGAACACAGTCGCGGCAAATGCCGCACGATCACGAAGATTCGACTGCGCCTCACGCTTGAGGCGCTTCCGGCTAATCGATTATACGTTGCACGCGGCATTCTCGGCGTCCTTGGGGGGCGCCGGGCGACGCCGTGGGCAACAAGCATTGAACGATCGGATCTTCCCCATGCAGCTTCGCAGCTTCATTTTTGCCGGCCTTTGTGCCGTGCTCAGCCTAGGTGCGCCCGCTTACGCGGCCATGCCGACGGCAAACTCGGCCCACAAAGCCGCAACAACAACCGACGTCGTCAAGGTCGCTGCCAAAAGCGATGCAGCGCAATTGAAGCTTCTCAAGAAGAAGAAAGATCCGACGCCGGACGACCTTGCGCAGATCCGCAAGATCGAAGCCAAGATCGCAGCCGACAAGGAAGCCGCTCGCGCCAAGGCACTCGAAGCCAGGAAGCTGGCGATGCGCGAGGCGGCGAAAGCCAAAGCCGATGCGGAACGGCAGGCGTTCCTTGCCAAGAAGAGCCAGCCGCTCGCAACGGCCAAGGTGGCTGACGCCACGCCGGCCAAGAAGAAGACCGTCAACATCATCGAACCGATTACGCCCATTGCGCCGATCCAGTCGGCCGAGCCGATCCCGGCCGAGGCCATGAACGTTGCGCTGACCGGCAACAATGGCGAGTTGCGCAGCGAACCGGTGGGGCAGAAGCCGCAGAGCGTCGGGCTGTTCGCGGGACTGTTCGGCGGCACATCCTCTTCGTCGATGTCGCTGCTTCCGGAAACACGCGCGCTCGACGCCGCGCTCGAAAGGAAGCAGGCCAAGCGGCAGTTCAAGGTCAAGGCGGAATTCGTGCCGCAGGAGGTCGAATTCACCGGCTACAACCCCGGCACCATCGTCATCGATACCAGCGCCCGTCGTCTCTACCTCGTCGAATCATCGTCAACCGCCCGCCGTTATGCCATCGCGGTCGGCCGGGAAGGCCTGCAGTTCAAGGGTACGGTTGCCGTCGGCGACAAGCAGGAATGGCCGCGCTGGATTCCGACGCTGGATATGCAAAAGCGCGAACCCAAGCACTATGGCCAGTACAAGGACGGCATGCCCGGCGGCGGCGACAATCCGCTCGGTGCGCGCGCCATCTATCTTTACGACGGCAAGAAAGATACCCACCTGCGCATTCACGGCACCATCGCGCCGCAGTCGATCGGAACCAGCGCCTCCAATGGCTGCTTCCGCATGATCAACGAACACGTCATGGACCTTTACCGCCGGGTGAAAGTAGGCACCAAAGTCGTCATCATCTGACGCTTTGACAGATCGTGCCAAAAGGGCCGGCCTCGCCGGCCCTTTTGTTTTGATACGCCAACGACCAGAGCGCCTTCTTGGGAAAAAGCCTTCGCGGCGGTTTTTTCTCTGGCGGAATCAATTCGGCCGCGTTAAGCGATGACTCCCATGGCGCGATATGTATTCATCACAGGCGGCGTGGTTTCCTCACTTGGAAAAGGCATTGCTGCAGCGGCCCTTGGGGCTCTCTTGCAGGCGCGGGGCTATCGCGCACGCATCAAAAAGCTCGATCCCTATCTCAATGTCGATCCCGGCACGATGTCGCCCTATCAGCACGGCGAAGTCTTCGTGACCGATGACGGGGCCGAGACCGATCTCGATCTTGGCCATTATGAGCGCTTCACCGGCCGCTCGGCCAACCAGCAAGACAACATCACCACCGGCCGGATCTATAAGAACATCATCGAGCGCGAGCGGCGCGGCGACTATCTCGGCGCTACCGTGCAGGTCATTCCGCACGTCACCGACGAGATCAAGAATTTCGTCCTCAACGGCAATGACGACTACGATTTCGTGCTGTGCGAGATCGGCGGCACCGTCGGCGACATCGAAGCGATGCCGTTCCTGGAGGCGATCCGCCAGCTCGGCAACGACCTGCCGCGCAACAACGCCGTCTACGTCCACCTGACCTTGATGCCTTACATTCCGACGGCAGGCGAACTGAAGACCAAGCCGACGCAGCATTCGGTCAAGGAGTTGCGCGGCATCGGCATTGCACCCGACATACTGCTGGTCCGCGCCGACCGGCCGATCCCCAAGGAAGAGCGCAGAAAGCTGTCGCTGTTCTGCAATGTCCGCGAAAGCGCCGTCATCCAGGCGCTCGACGTCCCGCATATCTACGACGTGCCGATGGCCTATCACAATGAAGGGCTGGATTCGGAAGTGCTGGCGGCCTTCGGCATCGATCCGGCGCCGAAGCCGCGCATGGAACGGTGGCAAGCGGTGTCCAACCGCATCCACAATCCGGAAGGCGAAGTGACCATTGCCGTCGTCGGCAAATATACCGGCCTCAAGGACGCCTACAAATCGCTGATCGAGGCGCTGTCGCATGGCGGCCTCGCCAACCGGGTCAAGGTCAAGCTCGACTGGATCGAAAGCGAGATATTCGAGAAGGAAGACCCGGCGCCGTGGCTGGAGAAGGTCCATGGCATTCTCGTCCCCGGCGGTTTTGGCGAGCGCGGCTCGGAGGGCAAGATCCTGGCGGCGAAGTTCGCGCGCGAGCGCAAGGTGCCGTATTTCGGCATCTGCTTCGGCATGCAGATGGCCTGCATCGAGGCGGCGCGTTCGCTGGCCGGCGTCGAGCACGCATCATCGACCGAGTTTGGTCCAACCGAGGAGCCGGTTGTCGGCTTGATGACCGAATGGCTGAAGGGCAACATGCTGGAAAAGCGCAGGGAAACCGGCGACCTTGGTGGTACCATGCGGCTCGGTGCCTACCAGGCCGACCTCGCCAAGGGATCGAAGATCGCCGAGATCTATGGCGATACTCAGATTTCCGAACGCCATCGCCACCGCTACGAGGTCAATGTCGACTACAAGGAGCGGCTCGAGGATTGCGGCCTGGTGTTTGCCGGCATGTCGCCGGACGGCGTGCTACCGGAAACGGTCGAATATCCCGACCACCCCTGGTTCATCGGCGTGCAGTACCATCCCGAGTTGAAAAGCCGGCCGCTCGATCCGCACCCGCTGTTTGCCAGCTTCATCGAGGCGGCGGTAGAGCAGTCGCGGCTGGTCTAGACTAGCCGCCCATGCAAACTTACGTCGCGCTGCTCTACAGCATTGTCCTGGGCGAGGGGCGGCGGGTCGTCATGTCCGATCTGAAGGCGATGGCCGAAGGCCTGGGTCTGAATAAGCCGCGCACGCTGGTGGCGACCGGCAATCTGGTCTTCGAGGCGCAAGAAACAGAACTTGCGGCGTTGGAGCAGCGGCTGGAGGCGGCGTTCGCAAAGACTTTCGGCCGCCACGTCGACATCATCGTGCGCTGCGCCGACGGCTGGCTAAGGCTGGCGGCCGGCAATCCGTTCCCAGCCGAATCGGCCGAGGCCGCGGACCAGGTGGCGGTGCGCGTGATGCGGGCGCCCGTTCCCGCCGAGACCGCCGCGGCGCTTGAGGCATATGCCGGCAAGAACGAGAAGCTGCGGATTGTCGGCGGCGACATCTGGATCGTCTTTTCCCGCGAGATGCCGAGTTCGCGGCTGCTTGCGGCGGTCAGTCACAAACGCCTGGGCATCGGCACCTCGCGCAACTGGAATACAGTGCGCCGCCTGGCCGAGATGGTCGCAGAATGAACGGGGCGGCTTGCGCCACCCCGACTCCGTTCAGGCCTTGGCTATCCTGGCTCCGGCACCGAGTGCCATCGTGCGCAGCACGTAATAGATGACGCCGGCAATTGCCACGCCGAAGAACCAGCCATAGACGCCCCACCATGACGGCAGCAGGCTGGTGAAGTTGGGCAGGATCGAGGAGAAGACCGCGCCGATACCGGCGGCAATGAAGGCATTGACATGCCAGCCGCCCTGAAAGCGGAATTCGCCATTCTCCCTGTAGAGCGCCTCGACGTCGACCTCGCCCTTCCGGATCAGGTAATAGTCGACCATCATCACGCCGAAGATCGGCCCCATCGTCGCGCCAATGATGTTGACGAAGGAGGCGGCACTGCCTTCCCAGGGCGCGAATGGATAGAGCACCAGCGCGATCAGCGCCGCGATATAGCCGCCCTTCTTGAAGTCGATCTGGCGTGGAAAGACATTGGAGAAGTCGAAGGCCGGCGACACGAAGTTCGCCACCACATTGATGCCGAGCGTCGCCACCGCAAAGGTCAGGGCTGCGAGCGCCGCCAGGAACCAGCTGTCGAATTTCGCCGAAATCTGGTCGGGATGCAGCAGCACCTCGCCATAGACGTCGAAGGCGGCGATCGTCGTAACGCCGGCGACCAGCGAGAACAGGATAAGATTGACCGGCAGGCCCCAGATGTTGCCCTTGCGCAGCGATGCCTTGTCCGGGGCGTAGCGCGCGAAATCGCAGAAGTTGAGATAGAGCGCGGAGAAATAGGTCACCCAGATCGCGGCCACCGCAAACAGCGAGGTCCAGGAGCCCGGCGTGCCCGGCACGCCCGCGTCCTTTGTCTTTTCCAGCAGCACATCCATCGGGATGTCGCTGGTGAAAGCGAAAGTGCCTGCCTTGATGCAAAGATAGATCGCCAGGATCAGCATCATCACCCACACCGCCGGTCCGGCCCAATCCTGGAAGCGGCGCACCGTTTCCATGCCTCTCTGGATGATCAGGAGCTGCAGCGCCCAGATGACGGCGAAGCAGATCACCTCGAGCCCGGAGTGGCCGAGGAAATGGGTGCTCTGGTTGAAGTCGGCGAACCATTGCGAGCGGATCAGCAGGGCTACGATCGCCCCGGAGGCCGCCGCCGTCTGCGCGCCGTACCAGAAGCAGGCGACGATGGCGCGCACCAGCGCCGGTATGTTGGCGCCCCAGATGCCGAAGGAGGCACGCGCCAGGACAGGGTAGGGCACCCCGGTCTTCACGCCGGCATAGCCGACCATGTTCATTAACGCATAGATGATCAGCGAGCCGATACCGATGGCGATGATGAAGTTGACGAAGCCGCCGCAGAACAGGAACAGGCTGGCAGCGAGATAGTAGCCCCACAGGCTGTGGACGTCCGACGTCCAGACGTTGAAGATCGAGAACGGTCCCCAGTTTCGAACCTTCGCCGGTGCGAGATCCTCATTGTACAGGTCCGGTGATGCGTCTTGTATGGTCATTGCTATGTCCTCCCCTTGTTACCGCACGCGCCTCCACGCATGGCACGCAGGTTAAGCCTGACGCAGGGGAACCGGCAAGCAGACGATTTGCCGGCGTGGGCTTAAAGTCATTCAATGAGAAACGCGCTTATCGGCGTGGCGTCGTTGAGCTTCTAGCGCCGACGATTCGGGGGGTGACACCGATCGCTCGACCTAAGCTCCCGAGTCCACCTTGTACGTGATCAGGACGGCAAGCTTTTTGGGCGCTTGTGCGCGATAACTCTCATCGAGCCATGACTTCAGTTGTCCGATCGGTGGCAGTTCGTCCGGTGCTGGTTCGAATGTCACCCATCCGCTCTTGCCAAGGCCGTACTCCGTCGGCGACGCATAGTGGAGCTTTCTCGCCTCGTCGCCGCTGTAGGGGAGTTTGAGGGAGATGCTGAACGGTTCGCCTTCAAGGCTCAAATAAGCAAAGGTCTTGCCTTTCACCGCGAGATCGTCGTGACCAGGCCACGGACTCTTTGTCTCGGCGCCTGGATAGGTGAGGCCGAAGGCGCGTAGTTCCTTGAGAACGGCATCGGTCGAAGCGCGCGATTTCCTACTCATCAACTCTCCTCCATCGCTGTCGGTGGCTATCCTGGCAGACGAGCCGACGGGGAGCCTCGACAGCAAGAGCTCGGAGCAGGTGTTCACAATCCTGCAGAATCTGGTGCGCGAACGCGGCAAGACGGTCGTGGCAGTCACGCATGACCTCGACATGGCCGCACGCATGGATCGCCGCATTCACATGGTGGACGGGAAGATCAGCTGAACCGGGCCACGGCGCGATCAGGCCACCGCCGACGTCTCGAAACTGGCCTCGAGCCAGGCTATTGCGCCCGTCACGTCGTCGAGGACATAGGTTGCGGCCGTCGGTCCGTTCGGCTTCACGCGGATGGAGATGCCGCCAATTTCATTGATCGCCTCGAAACCGTGTTCGTCCGATGTATCGTCTCCGAGGAATATCGGCCGCCGGCCAACAAAGGGCGGAATGTCCATGAAACGCCGGATGGCAGCACCTTTGACGGCTTCCAAAGGCATGAGCTCGACGCCGGCGTTTCCCGGAAGCACCCGATAACCCTTCGGAAGCCGGGCCAATGCCTGTTCGACGAGCTGGATTGCGGGTGCAAGCAGTTGCGGTGCTGCTCTTGTATGAACGGCAAGGACCGGCCCCTTGCGCTCGACATAGACCTTGCCGCTGCCCAGTTCGGCCTCGATCTCGTCCGCAAGGGCGGCGATGTCGGCCGGCGCGTCGGCGGCATCGATCGGACCGCTCGGCGTCAGCCGATGCTCCAGCCCATACAGTCCGGCAATCCGCAGCTTCAGCGGGTGGAACAGCTTGTCCACGGCGGGAATCGATCGGCCGGTGATGAAGGCGACCGCACCATCCAGCCGCCGCTCGATGCGTTCGAGCAGATTGCGCAATTCCTCGCCGACGAACACCGCGTCGGGATGGGCAGCGTGTTCCAGCAGGGTTCCGTCGATGTCGAGAAAGAGCGCCCATTGCCCTTCCGACAGGTTCAACGCCGGTGGTTGTTCAAAGCTTTTCACGACGCTGCCTTCCGAGCCCGCTCGAACATCGAGATGACGTTGTTGGTGTTCGATGGCGGGCGCTCGCCGGTTCCGGTCACCCTGTCGAGATCGCCGCGTTTGCGCAGGCGCGCGGCGTCCAGCAGCATGCTGCCGGCCCAGCGGTAGACATTGTTGTCGCGGACCATCTCGCGCATCGGCCGCAAACGTTCGCGCTGCTCTTCCGGCGTCATCGTCAGCGCCTGCAACAGCGCCTCGCTCATCATGGCCGCATCGTAGGGGTTGACGATCAGTGCTTCCAGCAATTCGCGCGAGGCACCGGCGAAGGTGCTGAGCAAAAGCACGCCCTGTTCGTCGTCGCGCGCTGCGACGAATTCCTTGGCGACAAGGTTCATGCCGTCATGCAGACTGGTGACCATACAGATGTCGGCGGCACGATAGACCTCGTAGACCTGCTCCTGCCGATGATGTTCGGCGACCATCAGGATAGGGCTGTATGTCTCGCTGCCATAGCGCCGGTTGAGCTCCTCGGCACAGCGGCGGCATTCGTCGTGGAGTTGCTGGTAGGCGGGCAATGTCCCCCGGCTCGGCGCGGCGATCTGCAGGAAAACCACCTTGCCTATCCATTCGGGATATCTCGTGAACAATTCGTCCAAGGCATGGAAGCGATCGAGAATGCCTTTCGTGTAGTCGAGGCGCTCGACGCCAACGCATAGTTTGGTATCCGCAGACAGGCCGAATCTGTCGCGCACGCTGGCGCGGCACTCCTCCACAGACGGCAGTTTTGCCAGCAATTGGGCCGGCCATTCTATGGAAATGGGATAGGCGTGGACCAATGTGGTCTGCCCACCATAGGAGATTGCCGCGTCTGCCCGTTCGATCCGGCTCTCCAGAAAGCGGTCGACACTTTCGGTGAAGTTGTTGGCATGGAATTGGGTATGAAAGCCGATGATCGAACTGCCGAGCAGTCCTTCCAGGATCCGCTCACGCCACGGACAGATGCTGAATACTTCCGAATTAGGCCACGGGATATGCCAGAAGGTGATGACTATCGCGTCCGGCAGGCGCTGGCGGATTATGCGCGGCAGCAGCGCGAAATGATAGTCCTGCACCAGCACGATCGGCCGTTCGTTGCGGGCTTCGGCAACCACCGTATCGGCGAATTTGCGGTTGACGGCCTCGTAGGCGTCCCAGTCCGAGGCGCGAAACACGGGGCGGGTGAAGGCGATATGGCAAAGCGGCCATAGGCCCTCATTAGCGAAGCCCAGATAATAGCCCTGATATTCCTCCTCCGTCAGCCAGACCCTGCGCAGCGTGTAGGACGGATTGCCCGGCGGCACCTGCACCCGGTCGTCCTTGTCGACGGTGAGGCGGTCTGCCGTGCCGCCGCCATAGGCGATCCAGGTGCCGGCACAGGCGCGGGTGATGGGCTCGAGTGCCGAAACCAGCCCGCTGGCCGGCACCAAAAGTTGGACCCCGTCATCCTTGATGTTGTGGATGTAGGGTTCGCGGTTGGACACCACGATGACCTGTGCGTCCGGCAGGTCGTCGGCCAGGATCTTGCGCAAAGTGTCGGGCGACCACGTGACCAGTGCCGCATCGGCCGACTGGCCGTTCTTTTCGAACTCGCGCAGCACCTTGCGTGCCGCTTCCGACGCGACATCCTCGCTCGGCGTGTATGCGGCGGCCGTTGCGCGACCGCGGCGCTGGCGGGATATCGACAGGAGAATGGCAAAAGCGGAAAAGCCAAAACTTGCAATCAGCAAAACCCAGAGCAGGTTTACAGTATAATCTGACATGGAATGTGATCTCGCCTCCGGCCGGCCGATAGCCGTTTTTTTTATTTGTTTTCTGGTTCGCCGCCGTATGACAACGACAGCGTCCCCACCCCGCCCATTTTTGCAACGCACAAAGAGGCTATCGGTTCCGGACGATTGCAACGCGCGCGTCATTTTCGATGCGCCGCAGCGCGGCGGCATCAAGTGCGCACGATGAGCGGCACCATCCCCTCATACCGGTCGGCAAGAAAGGCGACGACCCGGTCGCCGACACGCTGGAATGTGAGGTCGACCACTGTCGAGCCGACACCCAGATGCCGCAATGTCAGCGTGTCGATGCCGATCGGCAGCCTTGGGCGGGTGACCCGGATTTCGCTGTTCCAGCCGTCGATTTCGAGCCCAAGGCAGGCCTGCATCAGCATGAAGGCCGATCCCGCTGACCAGGCTTGCGGCAGGCACGCGACGGGATAGGCGATGGGCGCTTCGCCCGGCGACCGGGTAAAGCCGCAGAACAGTTCCGGCAGCCGCATGTTGAAATGGACAGCCGATTCGAACGTGCCGCTCATCAGCCGGACCACGCTGTCGCGCACGCCATAACGTGCCAGGCCTGCACCGCACATGGCGGTGTCGTGCGGCCAGATCGAACCATTGTGGTAGGACATCGGATTGAAGAATATCGCATCGTCGGCCAGCGTCCTCACGCCCCAACCAGAGTGGAACGACGCGGAGAGCAGCTGATCGGCGACCATCTGCGCCCGTTCCGGCTCGGGCAGCCCGACAAAGAGAAGATGGCCGGCATTCGACGTCCGTACCTTGCAGAGCTCGCCTGCACCGTCGATCGCCAGTGCATAGAAATTGAGATCGTCCATCCAGAAATGGCGTTCCACCGCGGCGCGCATGGTTTCGGCGCGTTCCTCCCAATGATCGGCCTTGTCGTCCTCGCCGCGGCGGCGGGCGAGCGCCGCCAGCCCACGGAACGCGGCAAAGACGTAGCCTTGCACCTCGACCAGGGCGATCGGCCCCTTGGGCATGCGGCCATCGGCATGGAAGACGGAATCGAAACTGTCCTTCCAGCCCTGGTTGGCAAGGCCGGTCTCGGCGCCGCGCTGGTAGGTAACGAAGCCGGTCGCGCGGCTTGTCTCCTCCGTCCATTCGGCCGCTGCACAGAGCGATGGCCACAGGCTGTCGACGAACGCCATGTCGCCGGTACGATCCGCATAGGCGCAAGCGAGATGAATATAGAGCGGCGTGGTATCGACGCCGCCGTAATAGCGGCCGAACGGGAGCTCCCGCAGTGCCGCCATCTCGCCCTTGCGGGTCTCGTGCATGATCTTGCCGGGCTGCGAATCGCTGAACGGCGACGTTTCGGTCGCCTGATGCTGGGCGAGAAAGGCGAGTACGCCGCGCGCCAGCCCAGGATTCAACCACAGCATCTGCAATGCGGAAATCACCCCGTCACGGCCAAATGCCGTCGAGAACCAGGGTATGCCGGCATAGGGGTAAGGTCCGGTTGCAAGCTCGGTGGTCAGCAGCGCCACGTCCGCGCGCGCGCGTTCGATCCAGTCGTTGAAGACGCGGCCAGAACTGTGCACCGTCGCGCCGTGGCGGCGTTTGGCGCGCATGCCGAAGCGAGCGCGGGCGGCTGCAGCCCGAAAACGGTCGCGGTCGGGTGTCTCCGCCACTTCCGGGCCGACCTCGATATAGAGGACCTCGCTGCTGCGCTTCGTCACCGCAACCAGGAAATCCGCGCGGCTGGCGGTCAAATTGTCCGGCGCCTGCGAGAACGAGATCGCCGACAGGCGCACGAGTTGGTCCAGCCCGTCATATCGAAGCACCACGGATGTCGGACTGGTCTCGGCGGCGTGGGCTATTCCGCGCTTGAGCCGGGTCGAACCGCGCACCTCGAACATGTCGCGGAAATCTGCTGCGAAATGCAAGGAAACCCGAATGGCCGACGATTCCTGGCTGTAGTTGGAAAGGGTGATGCGCTCGAACAGCCGGTCCTGCCAAAGCAGCCTGACGCGTTCTATGTGGATCGCGCCCTGCGGAATGTCGCGACCACCGACACTCTGGATCGGCAGATTGGTCAGGTTCGAGGTGAAAAGCACATTGTCCTGGCTGAGCGAGGCGCCGAGCAACGACATTTGCCGGCCACCGACCGTCAGCCGGAATTCCGAAAGCACACGCGTGTCGTCTCGGAAAAAGCCATCGCCGGCGCCGCGGATGTCGCCATAGGCGTCGGCCACCGCGAAGCAGTCGGCTTGCTTGAGGGCGAACAGCCGGTGCGGCTCCCGGGGCGCAACCTCGTCGAGGGAGGCAAGGGCTACGGCGGGATCAAGCTTACGCTCGTCGAGTTGATTCATACGTCACAAGCTCTGTCGTTTCGTTTCCAACGTCCACAATGACGCCGATCAGGACGCTCTCGCTTCACCGGGAGTACCGATCAGGCGCGCATAGGCAGCCACATAGTCGTGGGCCATTCTCGTGGCAGAAAAACGGTTTTCGAACACGGCTCTCACCTGTTGCCTGTCGAGGCGCAGCAATTCCGGTATCGAGGCGACCGCAGCATCGACCGTATCGACAAGGAAACCGGTCACGCCGTGGTCGATGATCTCCGGCAGGGCACCGCATTTCCAGGCGATCACCGGCGTGCCACAGGCCATAGCCTCTATCGCGGCAAGACCGAACGGCTCCGGCCAATCGATCGGAAACAGCAGGCCGGCCGCCTTGCCGAGGAATTCCGCTTTTCTGTCCTCTTCGATCTCGCCGATATAGTCGACACGGTCGCCGTCGATCAGCGGCTCGACCGTGTCGTGGAAAAAAGGGCGGTCGTCGTCGCCGATCTTTGCCGCAAGCTTCAGTTTCAGCCCGGAGCGCAAGGCGATCTCAATGGCACGGTCCGGGCGCTTGTCGCGCGACAGCCGGCCCAGAAAGGCCAGATACGGCTCGTCCACCTCCGTCTCGAAAGTCGGCTCATACGTATTGATCGGTAGCCCGTGATGGATGGTCGCCAGCCAATTTGCCCTGGGTAGCCCGGTTCTCTGGCTACACGAAATCGAGATCATCGGAAAGCGCGGAAAATGTTCGTAGGCCGGGGCCAGGTCGACATAGTCGAGCCTGCCATGCGGTGTCGTCACCGTCCGGTCGGGCATGTGTTCGAAGAAAGGAAAATGCAGGAAGTGGCTGAGATGGAAATGGATGATGTCGAACTGTTGCGCACGGCTCCTCACCTCGGCGAGCATCGAGAGATGCGCCGCGGTTTCGGATTTGTGCGGGCGCGGATCGAGACGGAGCGCGCGCTCGCGACACGCCACCAATTTCGCCGACGTCTTGGTATCGCCGCTGGCGAACAGGGTCACGTCATGGCCAAGCTCGACCAATCCTTCGGTCAGATAGGAGACGATGCGCTCCGTCCCTCCATAGAACCGGGGTGGCACGGATTCATGGAGCGGCGCCACATGGGCTATTCTCATGTTTTGGCATTTCCCTCAAAAAGACTGCTCGTGGCATCGAAATGCATCAGCCGCGCTAACGTTCCCGTACAATGGCAAGATGCCACCCAATTGGGGCAAGATGTCACCCAATTGGAGCTGCCGGGCGCGTCGACCGTTGCTCGTCTCGTCCAGCAAACATTTTTCAGGCCAAGCCATGTTTTGCCGGGAACCAAAGTCGGGTTCGCGAGTTTAGTGGGGTTCGATCGCACGCATCCGGTCGACGGGGAGGAAATGATGGACCGCTTGCAATTCTTTTCGCCCGTGCGGATTTTGCGCGGACAGGGACAGCCCGTGGAGGAGATCGACAGCGTTGCCGAAGCGATGGCATTCTTGCGAAAATGGCCGGCCGGGCGGCGCGGGCCGGTTTACCAGTGCGCCGTGAATTGCTGCGCTGCGGCCATGGCCGGCCGGATGTCGGCCGAGGAAGCGAGAAAGGCTTTTGCCGGCTTCGCCCGGATCACCCGCCTGCTCGAGGGCGATCGGCCGTTGCCGATGAGCGGCGAGGATCGGCATCGCGATCACGCCTTGAGGCGATAGGCCAGCTGCCGCAGATGTCCGAGCAAGGGCATTCAGCCTGAGCGCCTGATCGGCGACCGACTCGCTTTCGCGAACAGTCGTTTGAGCTGAGCAACGGCGCCGTTTTCGCTGATGTAATCGCGATAGGCGACGTAATCGGGGTCGCGTGACAGATGGCATTCCTCGGTGATGGCGCGGAGTGCGTAGATGGCATTGAGCGCGAGCAGGATGGCGGAGTGCCGCAGCGCTTCAGCGGGTCCTGCGGCGGTGAGGAAAGGTAGGGAGACCAGCCACCAGGAGAGGTTTTTCGAAACATAGGCCGGATGCTTGATCCAGCGATACGGTCCGCAGGTGATGATTCCGCGATTGGTGAGATTGGAAAATCTCAGGCCAAAGCTCACGGTGGACCAGACAAAAATCAAGATGCAGAAGAGGATCGCCGACCCCCAGAAAACCTGGAGCGCCGGTGAGGGCATCACCGCCGTCCAGTTGGCGCCCGTTTCGTAGTTCAGGTAGGCACGGGTGGCGGCGTTGATGGGTTCATAACAGGCAAGACAAACCAGCCAGCCGAATACGGTGGGCTCGACGGTGCGGATATGATTGTCGAGGACGCGCAGCGTGAAGACGTAGCCGACGACCGCGACAAGAACATCCACCATGAACAGGAGATCGATTGCAAAAGCGTGCCAGCGCATGATGTCGAATCGATACGGTTGTTCCAGCCCGGCAAGGATCGAACCCAGTGTGGAGCACAGATAGACGAACATCAGCGGCAGGAAGAAGCCTTTGACGATCCAGCCCCGCACGTGCTGGCGTATCTGCTCGGTCCTTTGCGGCACGGCGCCGCTGAGGACGAATGCACCGATTTCGGCATATGAATCTTCCGGATCGGTCTGCCGGCGGTCGACATAGGCAACATAAAACGGCGCGGCGACGAGCAGCGCCGGCAAGGTGTCGTAAAGCGCCGCCCAGTAGGGGGCGTAAAACCCGCGCCGGTATTCCGGCACTATCCAGTAGACTGCGGCAATGGTCGTGAGCGTGACGATGAAGCCGATGAGCTTGCGCACGACGCGCTCGACTTCAAGCGCTCGCATCGGCTTCGCCTGAAATCCCGTCGAACGCCTCCGGAACGTCTGGAAATAGGCCGTGTCGACCGCGATCATCGCTGCCGCGGTAGCTGCAATGACAGTCATGGCCTGCAAATGCACAGGCCAGCTTCTGTTGACGAGCACTCCGACGGCCAGCGCATAACCAAACAGTCCTGCAAGGCCGGTTAGGGGCGCGGTCGCGGATTTCGGTTGGAGCGTCAAGCTGCTACTCCCGTTGTCATGAGGGTTGATCGTCGTCGGCGGCCGCCACGGGTCACGTAGTGTGCCCACCCGCCGCCGCTGGTGCCACTTGAGCAGCCGCTACACTCCACCGCTGCCGTTGGATCCGCTGCTGCTTGTCCCGTCGTTGCCGCCGCTGGATCCGCTGCTACTGCTCGATCCGCTTGAGCCGCCGCTGCTTGTTCCGTCATTGCCGCCGCTTGAACTGCTGGTGCCACTCGAACCGCTGCTGCCGCTGGAGCCGCTGCTACCGCTCGAACCGCTGCTGCCGCTTGAACTGCTGGTGCCACTCGAACCGCTGCTGCCGCTCGAACCGCTGGTGCCGCTGGAACCGCTGGTGCCGCTAGATCCGCTGCTGCCGCTCGAACCGCTGCTGCCGCTCGAACTGCTGGTGCCGCTCGAACCACTGCTGCTGCTTGAGCCGCCGATGGGCCTGTTGTTGAGGTTGTGTGGGGAGCGATGGTTGTTGGCGCCCTCGTTTACATTTTCGCAGGTGCACTTGCGCTGATATTTGGTGCCGAAGGCACTGCCTTCATTGCTCGCCTTCTGGCAGACCGACCCATGGCAAATCAAAGTCGCTTCGGTTGTCACGGGGGTAAGGCCCGTGATGACTAGTGCGGTTGTCGTGGCCGCCATGGCCATGATCGAGAACCGGAGTAAATTCCGAGAATTTTGCATAGATACCTCGCTTTCTGACGCCTCGCTTCTCGGGCTCGCGCCCAAGCTTCCTGATTGTCGAGTGGGTATTTGCAACAAGGCCGCATACGGATCGCTTACGCCTCAGCGGTCGGGCTCAGGGGCGGCGAAAAAAGTTGAACAAAGCGCAGACAATGCTGCCGCATTGCGGTATTTCGACCAGAAAAAAGGAAGATGCACTTTGGGGGAAACGGAAAATGTCGAAACGGCTTAGACTGGTGCTGGGAACGGCCGGCGCAATTGCCGTCGCCATTGTCTGGGGGATCATCGCCACGTTAATGGGTGTGCCATCGATTCTGATCACTGTAGGAGCGGTCGCGATCGGCGCGGGCATCTACAACTATGTCGATCGAAGCCGAGGCTGATCCGGTTATCAGGCTACGGGCATAACGCAAAAATCCCACCGTCGCAGACTGTCTGCGGCAATGCTCAGTGTACGAAAATTACCAACGACAGCGGTCTGTGGAACGAGTGGCCTGCCGAAGCTATTGTGGTGTCGGTCCGAGACACCCCCGCCTCGGGTCATTGGCTCACCCAGCCGAGTGGTCCGCTGCTACCCAATGGCAGCGGACCTTCATCCGGAGGACAGACCCGGAAGACGGATTGTGCCGAATCGAGGGAGAACGATGGTCGTTGACGAGATTGCCGCGCGGCGCCTGAAAATTCTGCTCGAGCAATACATGGAGACCAGGAAGAGGCGCCACGATGCGGTTTCCACCGCAGCGGCTGAGATCGCGATCAGGGCTGTCATGCCGAATTGCCCGGCCTCCGGAAAAGTCCTGGACGACATGATTGCGGCATGTGCGTTCGAACACGGGCTGGGGGTGCTGTTCGATCGACCTGACG
This sequence comes from Mesorhizobium sp. M0664, assembly GCF_040320565.1. Taxonomy (NCBI): domain Bacteria; kingdom Pseudomonadati; phylum Pseudomonadota; class Alphaproteobacteria; order Hyphomicrobiales; family Phyllobacteriaceae; genus Mesorhizobium; species Mesorhizobium sp. M0664. Next base: position 14,283 of record NZ_JAMYPW010000045.1, on the reverse strand, counting down.
CATGAAGGCCTAAATGCCATGAATCCCAACGCCAAAATCGCACGTTGCTGTCGTGCACAAATCCGACGCTGTTCCTGAGGCGCTCGCGACTAATGCGCATCGCGTCGATCGGCCTCATGCGATGTGCTGTAAGTGCCTGTTTTTGTGCATGTCGTTGCCGCAAAACCGCTGCACAGTTTTGCGCGACATGCATTAGAGAAACCGACCGACCGGAGCAGCCATGCCGAGATATTTTTTCCATTTCCGAAACAATGAGGGCCGCTTGACGGAAGATTTCGAGGGTCAGGAGTTGGACGGTTTGTCCGCGGCTCAGGATAACGCAATGGCCTCGGCCAAGGAAATCCTGGCCGAGGGCCTGCTCAGCGGCAGCCCGGTCCTGACAGGTCTTTCCTTCGAAATCTGCGACGAGAACCGGAAGCTGCTTTTCCGATTTCCATTCTCGGAAGCTGCCGAAAAGGCCGGCGCTCGACCGTGATTGGCCAAAAGCCCCGCGATGCGGGCGAGCTTTGATCGAGCCTGGCTGAAAAACCGCATGTCGCGGCAAGACGGTCGTTGGTGCAAATGAGCACCATAGGCAAATTAGTAGCATAGCTGCCGGCACAAAGCAAGAACAAATACGGCTTGCCTTGCCTACGGGGGCGCCAAGCGACGTTGCCATTTCCAACCAGTATGTCGATTTGTCGGGCCGGGTGTTCGTCAACTTACCGAAACGTCTTCGCAGGATGCTGTGATCAGGAGTTCCTTTCTCCCGCGGTTGCGTTTACAGGACGCTCAGGACAGTGTCGTTTGCGCGCCAGCTACTAGACCGAGTTAGGCCGGGCGCACAGTCCCCCTCCGTCAAGGAAACCAGTCCGGCGCCGTTTTTGGAGAACAATGATTTGTGGTGGTCAAATAAGCAAAAGAGATTCAAGGGAACGTGGGACGACCGACTGGACGGCCTATTCTCAGCAGAGGTCGACTACGCCGGGAAATCCATTCTCGATGTTGGCTGCAACATGGGTATTGTCGCCTATGAGATATCCAAGCTAGGACCGAGTTCGATCCATGGGATCGACATTCTCAAGCCGCATATCGAGACGGCCAGGATGATCTTCCTGGGTTGTCCGGTCCAAAGCCAGTTCGATTGTCTCGATCTTGGCAGCCGGAAGCTGCAAAATGTTCTCAAACCGCAGTACGACATCGTCATGCTGCTGGCGGTCTACCATCACATGCAGTGGAGCCTCGGCGCGGATAAGGCGCGACGCGTGCTGTGCGATATCGCCGGGCGTGCTCAAACGATCGTTGCCCGCGTCCCTCCTGGCAAGGATAAGGAGATGATCGCGGTGCTTTCGGATGTGGGCTTTTCAATCAAAAGCAATCACACATCGCCTCTTGGAAGCCATCTCATGGTCCTCGCGAAACACTGACCAGGCATAGCGCGGCCGACGGCGAATGGCGCAAGAGCCGCGTGGCTGGGATCCGCTATGCTCGGACGCGAGGAACCGACAGTCATAAGCCGATGACGTGCAAGGATCCGGTTCGGCATTGACTGCGGTCGGGAACGAAGCCACAGACAGGTGATCGAAACCGTCTCGTGCTTCAAGACAACACGAAGACCGGACGGGATCGCAACGGGCGGCGACAAGATGATTGCAAAGAAACGAGTGTCAACGGTCCCGGCATATCCGCTGATCAAGCGTCTGATTGGCGAAAATCTGCCGCCGCACAAGATGCTGTATGTGACAGGTTTGCTGTGCTCGATCGCTGCTGCTGCCGCGGTCGGCGCGACGGCCTGGATCATGAAAGTCATGATCAACACCATCTATGTCGAGCGAGATGCTGCCGCTGTATCGGGTATCAGCGTCGTCATCATCGGCATTTTCCTGGTCAAGGGCATAGCTGCCTACTGCCAGACCGTCACAACGGGAAAGATTCGCCGGGCTATCGTTTCGGACCTGCAAAACCGGCAATTTTCTCGAATGGTGCGTTTCGACATCAGCCGTTTCGCGAACCAGCATCCGGCAAAATTCATCTCCAAAATCATGTTCAACGCGCGCGCCGGGGCGACCGTTATTCTCACCCTCACGAGCAGCGCCGTCTCTGATCTGCTGACCCTGATTGCCTTGGCCAGCGTCATGGTCAAGCAGGACCCGGTGATGTCGCTGATATCCGTGGCGGTTCTGCCGATGCTGTTCCTGTCAGTCGGCGCGATAACCAGGAAGCTCAAGGCGCTGGCGAGGGGCGAGACGGAATTGGCCGCGCAGGTCCAGTCGATCGGCACGGAAGCCGTCGAAGGCATCCGCACCATCAAGTCCTTCCAGCTCGAGGACAAGGCCGTCGCCAGCTTTGCAAAGGCCGTCCGCAAGATGGAAAGACGTGGCATCCAGATCAACCGGACGTCAGCATTGATGAGCCCATTGATGGAGACCGGCGGCGGCGTGATCATCGGGCTTTTCGTTATGTACGCCAGCTGGCAGACCCTCGGCAACGGCAAGACGCCCGGCGAATTCATGGCCTTCATTACCGCGTTCCTGCTTGCCTATGAGCCTGCCAAGCGGTTGGCCCGGGTCAATGTCGACATTCAGAAGCAAATGGTCGCCGTCGAGCAGATGTATGACTTGATCGACACGCCCGAGCAGCGGCGACTCGCGATTGCGGGCGAGCGTCTGACCGACGTCGATGGTGGTATCCGCTTTGAAGATGTGGCCTTTTCCTATGACGGCAACAGCCCCGCGCTCGAGGGTGTTTCCTTCGACGTGCGACCTCGTGAGAAGCTGGCGATCGTCGGCCGCTCCGGCGCCGGCAAGACCACCATCGTCAATCTGATCCTGCGTCTGATGGAGCCGGACAAGGGCAGGATCCTGATCGACGGAAAGGATATTTCGAAGATCAGCCTGGCCGACGTTCGCGATAACATCGCACTGGTATCCCAGGACGTCTTCCTGTTCGAAGGCTCGATTCGCGACAACATTCGCGACGGCCGCCCGAATGCCACGGATCAGGAAATCGAGTCCGCTGCGAACCTCGCCCGGGTCACCAGCTTTGCTTCGGCGCTCGAAAACGGGCTCGACACGCTTGTCGGGCCAAGCGGCACCAACCTGTCTGGCGGCCAGAAACAACGCGTTGCCATCGCGCGCGCCCTGCTCAAGAATGCTGCGGTAATCGTCTATGACGAAGCGACATCCGCGCTTGACGGTGAAAACGAACGGGCGGTTATGGAGGCAGCCTTCGACAACACATTTCAGCGCACGGTGATCTGCATTGCGCACAGGCTGTCTACAATCAAGGCGGCCGATCGTATTCTCGTGTTTGACGCCGGACAGCTTGTCGATGCTGGAACGCATGACCAGCTTGCCAAGCACAGCGAGATATATCGTTCGATATTCCACCTGGAGACGCCCGATCCGATGGTCGAAAGCGGCAAAAAGCTGCGGCAGAGCGTATTGCGCTGAAGGCCGATGACCAGCTTTTATCACGGTTCCTATGTCCGGTATGTAATTGGTGGACTGGGCCTTCAGGTGCGCCGGTACAAAAAGGCGGTGCGCAGGTTGTTTTTCAGTCCCAGGCAGCCTCGTTCCATTCTTGAGCTGCAGGCCAAGGTTGAGGCCCTGATCGTGCGCAGGGACTGGAAAGGCCTTGAAGTCGGTACCAATGAGATGGCTGTCACGGCCGATCATAATCGCGACCCGGAGCTGATGCAGAAGGCGGGCCAGGCGTTCGAACGCCTTGGCAACTTTGCGCGGGCAGCTGAGCTTCGGCTTTCCGCTCGCCGGCTGCGGAAAGGGAAAAGCGCCAACGAGTGGACCGGCGAGAATCTCGGATCGGATACACTGCTGATCGATCTTGTGGAGGATGATCCGCGCAGCCTTGGCCGGGTTATCCGCCACGCGCGACTGGCCGGCGCTGCCGCTGCCTATGCCCAAAGCGCAACAATTCGGGTCGAGCCGCGCCTGGTATCAATTCTGCAGCGAACGTTCCCGAAGGCGACCGTGGTCCCGGCGCAGCGGGATGTGGTCGGCGACAAACACGCGACTTTCGAAGATCTCGCCTGGGTGTTCGGACGCGACGCCGAAAAGCTTGCTGCCGACTTCGTACCGCTGCGGGCAGATCCTGAACTCGTCGAGGCATTCCGCAAGCGCTATCGGGCGATGACGGATCTGCCGCTGGTCGGTCTCTCCTGGGGCAGCAAGTCCCATACCAAGGACGTGCCTGATTTTCCTGAATGGGCACGGTTCATCGCCCAGACGCCAGCGACATTCGTTTCGCTCCAGTACGGGCAGATCAAGCCGGCGTTGCGGCGCCTTCGCAACGGCAACGACGCGCGTCTGATCTTTGACGACAGCGTCGACCAGATGGTCGACATGGACCGTTTCGCCGCACAGGTCGCTGCACTCGATGCTGTCGTGACGATCAGCAATACGGCGGCCCATCTTGCCGGAGCCCTTGGCGTGCCGACTGTTTTCCTCATCGACGATAATTTTCAGACGGCATGGCCGGTGACCGGCGACCGGACACCCTGGTATCCGAATGGCATTGTCATTCGCAAGGAGGGGCGCCCTTGGTCGCTGGTGCTCGACGAGGCCGGCCGGCGGCTCTCGTCGATCCTGACGACGCTTTCCGACGCTCCCCGGGGACGATAGAACATCGCCGTGCAGAACAGACGAACCATCCTTCAGAAGGCAAAAACCGCCGATCTGCGCCCGCAGGGCGCCGTCGGCAAGCGGCTGCAGAAAGTCCTCGAGCGGGCAAAGGAACTTCTTAGACGTCCCTCGCGCCACGCCGACGAAAGCGCCGAACGGCATATGAGGCTGATGGAGGAAAGCGTGCAGCGTGGTGATTGGCAAACTGCTCGCGACCATGCACTGGCGCTTGGCGTGCTTGGTGAGCAGCTTGGCGATCTCGGCCTGATCAAGAAAGCGGGGCGTGGACTGAGGCGTCTCGACGGAGGAAATCGCATCTGGCAGTTGATGGCGGCGAGCAAGCAGCTGCGCGGCAGGCCCGATTGGGATGGCAGTGATCTTGCGGGTCGCACGCTTCTCGTCGATCGTCGCGAAGGCGACCTGGCGATCTTTTTCCAGTTCGCGTCTTTGCTTGGTCCAGCAGCTGCGGCTGCCGGTCGATGCATCGTCTTCGTCGAGCCGCGACTGGCACCGCTTTATCGCAGAACATATCCTGCGCTTGATGTCAGGATTGAAGGGGAAGAGGACATGGCGGCAGTGGACGCCGATGTCGTTGCCGGTTTCGAGACACTCGCAAAGCATTTCTGGCCGGACGACCCGGCGGCACGCGCGCCCTTCGTTCCGCTGGAGCCGGACCGCCGACTGGTTGCCGAGCTGCGCGGCACCTATCTCGATGGCGGCCCAGGTCCCCTGATCGGATTTGCCTGGGGAAGCCTGAACAAGAGCAAGGATCTGCCGGCTCTGGACGATTGGCGGACGCTGTTCAGCAGCCTGCCGGGGCGCCTGGTCAGCTTGCAATATGGCGATGTCGGGCCGGCCCTCTCCGAGTTCGAGCGCCACACTCCGGGGCGCATCATCCATGACGCTTCAGTCGACCAGTTGACGGACATGGACCGCTTTGCCGCCCAAATTGCGGCGCTCGACGCGGTGGTCACGATCAGCAATACCGGCGCCAACCTCGCCGGGGCGCTCGGCGTGCCGACGATTGTCATGCTCGACGATGGATTTCGGCTGTCCTGGCCTGCTTTCGGTGAGACCGTCGCCGCATATCCGAGCGTTCGACTGGTCCGAAAAGGCGGCCGAGCCTGGGCGTCGGCAGTCCAGGAAGCAGGCGGACGGGTCATGCAAATCATCGGCGGAGCTGGCGATGGAGCGTAGCCAACTTCTCGGCCGGTTGCGCCGCGCTGTCGCGCTTGCAGGCTACAGATACAAGGTCTGGTTCCGACGTCACCGGCGGCAGCTCTTCCTTCGCTGGCGCGACGGCGACATTGCCGATCAGATGGCGGATTATCGGCGAAGCGTCGAGTCCCGCGATTGGCCGGCGGCACTGCCGAAAGCCCTGGCTCTTGGATCCATTGCGAAGTCGAGGGGCGAGGTCCACCTGATCGACGAGCTCAGCAAGGCGCTGATGCGGATGGGCGCCTATGGCGCAGCCGCCGAACTCAGGATCGCCCGACGCCACATCGTCAACGGCCGCGTCGATGGCGAGTGGCTGGGCCAGGATATTTCGGGCCAGACACTGCTTGTCGATCTGATGGAAACCGAAAAGCAGGGTCTGGCCACCGCGATCCATCATGCGAGTTCCGTCGGCTGTGCGTTGGGGCGCGCCGCCCGTTCGATCGTCCTGGTCGAGCGCCGCCTGGTACCGCTCTTTCAGCGCACTTTTCCGACCGCCGATGTGCGGCCGGTCGGCGCTGACGGCAAGGCTGCCTATGGCGAGGCGCAGGCCTTCGCCGGCGTCCAGCATCTGACTGCCGTTTTCGAGACCGACGAGGCGACGATCCGCGAGCATTTCGTGCCCCTTAAGCCGGATCCGGCCCGGGTCGCTGAACTTCGCGCCCGCTACCGGCATGAAGGACGGCCGTTGGTCGGTATCGCATGGGGCAGCTCCAATCCTGGCAAAGACCTGCCGCCGCTTGCCGCCTGGCGAAACCTGATAGGCCGACCGGACCTCCGGTTCGTCTCGCTGCAGTACGGCCAGATCGAGACCGATCTGAAGTTCCTGACCGACGGTGAGCCGAAGCGCATTCTTCATGACAGATCGGTCGATCAGCTCGTCGACATGGACCTTTTCGCCGCGCAGGTTGCCGCGATGGACGCCGTGGTGACCATCAGCAATACCGGAGCGCATCTGGCGGGCGCGCTCGGCATCCCCTCGATTTTCATTCTGGGCGACGGCTTCAAGCGCTCCTGGCCGGTCGAGGGCGACCGCACGCCCTACTATCCATCGGCCGTGCTGGTCTCGAAACGGGAACGCCCCTGGTCCGTGGTGATGGGCGAGGCTGAGGCCATCCTGGCGCCATGGCTCACAAAAGTGAGTGGCTAATGCCTGTCGTCCGAAAGGGTGTCACTGAAGACGCTTCGACGCGATCCGCATTAAGGGTTCGGCCGACGGATCGCGGAATGGAGCGCCCGTGTCGAACAGTCGTCGCAACAGGCCAAAAAACATAAGGCATTCCGAACCGGGATATAGTAAAGGCCAATTCGCCCCGCAGAGGATCGCAATTCTTGCTGGCATTTCTGCCTTGTGTTCGAATTAGCCGTAGGCTTAGGCGCCCAGTAATGGGGTTGGTCTGGCCGGCAGCGGTTCGGGCGCCAGCTCTGATAATCTAAAGGAGGTCTCTCCCATGTCCTTTCTAAAATTTTTCCAGGCCAAAGCGCCGCCTCTTCCTCTTATCGTATCCTTTCCAAAATCGGGGCGCACGTGGCTACGTGTCATGCTGGACGATCTCGGAGTTGAAGTTCAATACATTCACGACGGAACCGACCACAAGTTACTTCGACCGAAATCGAGCCTCAAGGAGAATAAATCTCGGTATAAAAAGAGAAGAACAATAATGCTTGTTCGCGATCCAAGAGATACGGTGGTCTCAGGGTACTTTCAGGTTCAGAAGCGCCACATGCTTCCAGCGGGATCGTTCAGTGATTTTATCAGAAGCGACAATCATGGGATTGAAAAGATCATCAGATTCAATCTGCATTGGTTCGCGGCCATGCCCCGGATGCGCGAAATCCGGTATCTTCAATATGAAGATATGCATCGGGATACCGCTGGTGTCCTTCGCGCGATCCTTGGATTCCTGAACCAGCAGGCTGACGATCGGACGCTTGTCGAGGTGGCGAACAACCGAACGTTCGACAAGATGAAAGTGAGTGAATCGACTGGTGATCTGTCCGATCGATACGGCAAGATATTACAGCCGCGCGATGCGAATGATCCCGAAAGCTTCAAGGTGCGCAAGGGCAAGATAGGCGGTTACGGCGAATATCTTTCCGAGGACGATGTGGCCTATTGTGACGAGCAGTTGGCTAAGTTCGAATATTGGGAGAAGCTGGACAAGGTTTTTAGCACGAACGGCTTGTGCTACGCTCGCGTCGATAACCGCGCCCGGGTCGCCTTGGGTTAGGGAGCATTGCCGACATGGTGATGCGGACCGGATTCATTTGCGGCTGCGGCCATAGCGGGACGACGTTGATTGCGACGATCCTTGCGTCGCATCCCGACGTCTACCTGCCGCTCCAGGAAACCAACATTTTCTTCAAGTGGACGCCACTGGCCATGTTCCGCTTCTGGAAACTGAAGCGGGCGGCGCTCGATGCTGGAAAGAACGTGCTGCTTGAAAAGACACCGCGGCATATCCGCCGTGTCGCCCGCATTCGCCGGCTCGTGCCCGGCGCGCGTTTCGTCATGCCGGTGCGAGATGGACGCGACGTCGTAGCGTCCCTGATCAAACGACTTGGCGACCCAACGGAGGCTCTCGACCGCTGGATCAACGACAATGCGCTGGTTCTTGCGGAACGGGGAAAGCCGGATGTGCTGATCTATCGCTATGAGGACCTGGTCGAGAATCCGGCCAAAGTCGTCGAGCAGATATGCGGCTTTCTCGATGTAACCTTCAGGCCGGATCTCCTCGACTATCACAAGAACCCGCAGCAGTGGTTCAAGCCGACCGACGCCAGCGGCGAGACGCCACATGCGGTGCTCCGGAACCAACAGGTCAATCAGCCGATCTATGACGGGAGCGGAAGATGGCGCTCCGAACTTGGAAACGCCGAGCTACAGGACCTGGTACAGGGACGAGGTGCCCAGCTTATGAAAGCATTCGGTTATGCATGATCTCGGCTCGGCATCTGCTTGAACTGCCGTCTACCAATCAATTTTGTCGATCAAACCCGTTTTGAACAGGCTGTGAGCGCCTTCGTACAGCATTGACTGTTCGCTCATCGCGCTGAGAGCGGCTTTACCGCTCGATACCTCATGATACTGGCGATATTTGGAAGCGCCGTTCCAATACTGACCTTCCGCCACCGCGACCTGCGCCTTGTCGTTGAAATCGGCGAAGAACTTGAAATGAAGCAGGCCAGCCAATCCCTTTATATAGTTTCGCCAGTAGGGCAGCGGTGAGTGAATCGACGTAAAAATCGTCTGGCGATCAACATATATCAGAGGAAACTTGGTCAACTTGTGCTGCCTGGCGAAAAGCCGGGTTCTCGGGCCGCCTGTGATCTTGAGATGCCGGGGGCTCCTCGTCACCTCATAGCCGCTGCCGTCGAAATGGTCCGCAACTTGCCATGGCGGCACGATGGGATCGAAGGGTACGTCCCAGATGTTTCCGCTCGGATACATGTCGATCATCGGCGCCAGCAGGCGTGTCATTCCGCGCCGCTTGAGCCAGTCGGCCATCGCACCGAGCGGATGCTGATCCATACCGTCATAGACAAGATATTCGTCCGCATCCACGGTTAGATACCAGCGAGGCTGACCATAGATCTGCACAATCCGCTGACGCCAAAGGTTTCCCAGGTCCGACTGCGAATAGGTGATCGGCGAGCTGAATAGATCGACATCTGGCTGCTCGGCCAGAAGCTCAGCTGTGCCGTCGGTCGAGCGATCATCGAGGACGGCGAATCTGGTGACGCCGAGTTCGCGATAGTGCTTCAGGAACGGGGGTAGCCTGTCCGCCTCGTTGCGGATGACGAGGATCAAAGGCAGGTCATTCGCTTTAAGGGGCGTTATCGGCCGCAGCGATGACACTTCTGCCCGTCTTCCGAAGGTGTGTCTCAGCCGATATATGGCGGTGTCGGTAATCGTCCGGCGGACAATGGCGGGCCAGGTTGCTTTGCTCAAGCCATCGATTCCCCTCATGGCGGTCACCGGCTGGAGCTGGCGCTGATCCGCTGTTTGCAGTTAATTTCTACATGCAGCACCGTTAGGCAAATCGCAAGCAGTTGCGGACAATGGACACAGGCCTGTTCTGAGTTCCGGCGGGGGAGCTTTCCAAGTGTTGCCGATGCGAGCTGGCCTCTATAGACATCGTCAGATGGCAACAAGGCCGGAGCCCAGACCCTATGTACGCCGGCATTCGTGGCACCGAAATTCAATTCGACAGGCCGATCCTGTTCGTGCGCCAGCGTTATGCGCCTTTTGGCGGAGGCGAGATCATGCTGGAAAACATCATGGCCGCATTCGCCGCGCGTCAGCGGCGGGTGGCCGTGCTGTCCGGCGACTGGCCGCGTTATGAAGGCATCGAGTTCATCCATTGTGCCGGCCGCCGGTTTCCGCGTTCGCTGCGGGCGACGTCCTTTGCTCAAGCTGCCTGCCGCAAGATCGCCGAGATGCCGCCGGCGCTGGTGCAGAGCAACGATCGTCTCCCGTGCTGCGATGTCTTCCGGGCCGGGGAGGGCGTTCATGCCGCCTATCTTGCCGAGCGGCGGCGTTTCGAAACGCGGCTTGGCAGGGCGGCAATGGCGCTGAGCCCCTTTCACCGCCAGACGCTGCGCCTCGAGCGCGCAACCTATGCCAGCCCACGGCTCAAAGCTGTCATAGCGATTTCGAAGATGGTCGCCGAGGACATTGTCCGTCACTACGATTATCCGGCGGAAAATGTGCACCATATTCCCAACGGGGTGGATCTCGACCGCTTCAACCCGCAGCTGCGCCAGCAGCATCGGGCGACAATCCGCGCGCGGCTCGACGCCGACGAAAACAGGCCGGTCGTCCTGTTTGTCGGCTCGGGCTTTGCGCGAAAAGGACTGCTTGCACTGATGAAGGCGGCCGCCAGGCTCGATGGCGGGCCTGAATTGTGGGTCATCGGCCATGATTCGCGCGCCAACGCCTTCAGGCAGGCCGGTGACAGGCTCGGTCTCGGCACACGGCTCAAGATGCTGGGGCCGCAGAAAGACATGCTGCCGTGGTACGGCGCGGCCGATGTTGCCGTGCTGCCTTCCATCTATGATCCTTTCGGCACAGTGGTCATTGAAGCGATGGCCAGCGGCTTGCCCGCCGTGGTAAGCACCGGCTGTGGAGCGCGCGAGCTTGTCGAGCGGTTCGAGCCGACGCTCGTTTGCGATGCGGCCAGCGAAAGCGACCTCGCTGCAGCGCTCGCGCACGCGCTGCAGTTGTCGTCACGACCTGACACCGCAGCCCGGGTGAGAGCGGCGGCCGAACACTATGATTTCAATGTCATGATCAAGCGAATGATGGCGCTTTATGAAAGCCTTGATCTGAAATGATTTTCGACTTTGTTGAATTAGGTTAGTACCCTCAGTTTGCTAACGGGCCGGGAACCGATGCTGCAGATGCATTCGAATGACGGTGGCAGCCTTGATGCCGGAGCATTCTGACCGTGCCGGCGCTCTCGGTCATTATCATCACCCGCAACGAGGAGGCGTCCATCGCGCAATGCCTTCAGTCGGTCCATTTTGCCGATGAGATCGTCGTTCTCGACAACAACAGCAGCGACAGAACCAGGGAGATTGCCGGTGCTCTGGGGGCAAAGGTTCTGATGACCGTCGATTGGCCCGGTTTTGGCGCGCAAAAAAACCGTGCGCTGGCCGCGGCAACGGGGGATTGGATCCTGTCGCTGGATGCCGATGAGTGGGTGGAGGCGCCGCTCGGCGCGGAAATAAGGGCCGCAATCGCCGACCCAAAAGCCAATGACGGCTTCGAAATACCGAGAAGATCGCGCTTTTGCGGGCACATTGTCCGCCATAGCGGCTGGTCGCCCGATCTGGTGCTCAGGCTCTTCCGTCGCCGCTCCGGGCGGTTCAGCGACGACACCGTGCACGAGAAGGTATTGGTGAACGGGAAGGTCAGCCGATTGTCCCAGCCGATCGAGCACGATTCCATTACCGACTTGGCAGATGCCCACGACAAGATCGGCCGGTACGCAGAAGCGTCCGCCGCGCAACTGCTTGCCGAGGGCAAAAAAAGCTCGATAGGCAAGGCGGTCTTGCGCTCGGTCTGGGCCTATGTGCGCAGCTATATTTTCCGGCTGGGATTTCTGGACGGTTCCATTGGTGCGATGGTGGCCGCGTATTCGGCCAGCTACACCTATCAGAAATGGGCTCGTGTCGCATTGGGAATGCGAGGCCAGGTCCACCCAAAAACGCAAGGCTGAGGCCAGGACAAATCTGTGAGAAACCGGCTTGGTTGACCGCAATTGTTGCCGAGCCATCGCCAACTAGTTAGTGTACGACCGTAAAAATCGAAAGCCAGGGTAGTGAATATGACTGATGCGTTTAGGGTATTTATCGGATGGGACAGTCGTGAGCCGATCGCGTACGACGTCGCGCGACACTCGCTGCTCAAACATGCGTCGGCGCCTGTCTCCGTCATTCCAATCAAACAGGACGAGATGCGTGCCCGCGGGCTATATTGGCGGGAAAAAGACCCGCTCGCCTCAACGGAGTTCACCTACACGCGCTTCCTCACGCCCTTTCTCGCCGACTACACGGGTTGGGCCCTGTTTTGCGATTGCGATTTCCTGTGGCTTGGTGACGTCGCAGGCCTGCTGAAATATACGGACTCAGACAAGGCGGTCTATTGCGTCCAGCATGACTATACGCCGAAGGCCACAACCAAGATGGATGGTGTGGTCCAGACGTCCTATCCTCGGAAAAACTGGTCGTCGCTGATGCTGTTCAATTGCGCGCATCCTTCGGTCAGATCGCTCACGCCAGAGGTCGTGAATCAGGAAAGTGGCGCCTATCTTCACCGAATGCAGTGGGTTGCCGACAAAGATTTGGGCTCATTGCCGGTAGAGTGGAATTGGCTCGAAGGTTGGAATGAAAAGCCTGCGGTCGGCACACCTAAGGCGGTCCACTATACCAGCGGCGGCCCGTGGTTTGCCGAATGGCAGAATGTCGACTACGCCGATTTGTGGATAGCAGAACGCGACGAGTTCCTGGCTTCCGATCAAGCGGAATCTTCTCAGAGCGCCGTTCGATAAGAACATCGTGTTTGGCAGGTGACCTGGGCGCTTCCGAAAGTGGCATTGATTTTCGTGTCGCCATGGGCGCAGCAACCAGCCGTCAGGCGCGGGGCGTCGACAACAATGCGTGTTGCCGCTTGGGGGCGGGACCGGGGCAGATTGCGCCTACGAATCTGGCGGCTCCGGCCGGGTAAACATGCCGCGCTGAGATAAGGATCAGCTCGCGGCAATATGATCGGTTTTTTGGGTCCGTCAGCTCTTTCATCGGCCTAGCCGGCACGCGAAAGTCGACCATGCCGTCACTGCGAAGACGCCTCGATCGTTTCCTGGAGAACCGCGGGCCTAAAATACCGCGGCTGCAGCTGAACCATGTCGAGCGCCTGGCGCTGGTCCGTCGCCATGGTGATTTTTCCCTTGCCTATTCGACCGCCGTGCAGAAGGGGCTTCACTACTTCGGCGATGCCCAGGGCTACATCGCTTACGGCAGCAAAACGCGACATCATTTCGCGCTCGGTGATCCAGTGGCTGCCCCGGCCGATTGGCGCGACTATATCCGACGTTTCATCGAGGTTGCCGGCAGCCCGTGGTTCGTGCAGATCGGCGACCAGACGGCGCGCGTGCTTGCCGGGCTTGGCTATCAGGTCAACCGCCTCGGCGTCGATACCAGGCTTGTCCTGCCCGGACACGACTTTTCCGGAAAGCGCAATGAGACAGTGCGCTATTCCGAACGCTGGCTCTTGAAGAAGGGTTTTTCCTTCGCAGAGGACAACGGGACTGTCTTCCTCGACGAGATTGCCAGGCTCTCCCAAAATTGGCGGGCCGACCGCATTGTCAAGCGCTGGGAGATGAGATTTCTCAACAGGCCCTTTGCCGATCACCTTGGCGTCGATATGCGCCGTTTCGTCCTGCACGGTCCGGATGGGGAACTCGTGGCCTTGCTGGATTTCGATCCGCTGTTCAGCGACGGCAAGGTCATCGGCTACACCACCTCGTTCAAGCGCAAGCACATCGATGCCTCGGCGCATGCCGAGATCGGCCTGACCAAATTCGCGGTTGACCGCTTTCGCGATGAAGGTGTTTCCGTCGTCACCCTAGGCCTGTCGCCGCTTGTCGAAATCGGACCTAGCGGGTTTGCCGAAAGCGATTTCTGGCGGCACGCCTTCCAGCGTGCCTATGACTCGCCCTGGGTCAATCGCACCCGCTTCAATCTGCAGGGGCAGGCGGCCTTCAAGCGCCGGTTCCATGGTGTCGAAGAGCCGACCTATCTTGCCTTTCGCAAGGGGACCTTTTTCGAAGCGCTTTCTCTGCTCCGGCTGATCAGGGCCGTCTAGGTCGTGTGGACACTTATCTGATCCAGAGGACGGTTGCGGCGATGGTGACGATGGCGAGGTAGTTTCGGGCTGTCTTCTCGA
>NZ_JAMYPW010000044.1:0-57143 GCF_040320565.1 Mesorhizobium sp. M0664 | reverse complement strand
CCACGGTCATCGGCGTGGCGGTGGCGGCGGGGGCCGATATCTAACGGCGGGTGCGGTCGCGGGTGCCTATGGTCTTGGGTATCGGCACCGGCCGCACACTGAAGGCCGCGATCGAGCAACTGCCGCCGATGGAATGCCCGCAGCACAAGGTGGTATCGCTGACCGGCAACATCTCGCCGGACGGCTCGGCGGCCTTCTACAACGTCATCTTCACCATGGCCGACAGGGTCAAGGCGCGTTCGTTTCCGATGCCTTTGCCGGTCATCGCTTCCTCGCCCGAGGAGCGCGAGATGCTGCTCAGCCAGCCGATGATCCAGCCGACGCTGGCGCTTGCGGCCGAGGCCGACGTCACCTTTGTCGGCATCGGCGATCTCGGCCCGAAGGCGCCGCTTTACGAGGACGGCTTCATTTCGGAGGGTGAATTAAAGGCGCTGCAGAAGGCCGGCGGCGTCGCCGAGATCGTCGGCTGGGTATTCGATCGTGACGGCCGCATGATCGAGGGCATCACCAATGATCGGGTGTCGTCGGCACCGCTGCCGTCGCGCGAAAAGTCGCTGGTGATCGCGCTTGCCATGGGCGACCGCAAGCTGCCGGGCATCTTCGCTGCCGTCAACCGGCGGCTGGTCAACGGCCTCATCACCGATGAGCGGACCGCCGCCGCCTTGCTGGCGGGCGCATGATCTCCGAGCCGCTGGCGGTCGGAAACGATCATGTGAAATCGAAACGCATCTGAATCCCGATAAAACGAGCGTCACTACTGGTGCCGGCCGCAAGGATCGTTGCCGTCGAGAAAGCCCATGTCGCGCTGCAGATGCGGCGGCAGCTCCCGGACGTCGAGATAGGCCCGTTTCCGCGCCGCGTGCCTTGCCAATCCCCGCGCCAACTGTGAAAACCAGCCATGGGCTGGAGCAAGAAGCAGCTTTTCCTGTATTGTGGTCATGATCGTCAGCCTTCGCTATCTCTAGGCGTAATTGATCTTCAATACGGAATATCGGTAGGACCGGCCGGTGCCGCCAATCAAACGTCGATCACTGCCCATAAGGAGGGCTTATGCCGGAGCTCAATTCACGACAGCTGGTTTCGCAGCTTCCTCCGCTTCAGGCGATCCGGGTGTTCGAGGCGGTGGCGCGGCATCTCTCGTTCACCAAGGCCGCCCAGGAGCTTGGCATGACGCAGGCGGCGGCAAGCTATCAGATCAAGCTTCTGGAGGAGCGCATCGGCGCGCCCCTATTCTTGCGCCAGCCAAAACAGATCGTGCTGACCGAACCCGGCCAGCGCCTGGCGCCCGCGGTCAGCGAGGCGTTCGCGCTGTTGAGCGGCGCCTATGCCGCCGCGCGCACCGGCGCCGACCGCGTGCTTTGCGTTTCGACGCTGCTGACATTTGCCTCCAATTGGCTGGCGCAGCATCTCGGTTCGTTCCAGGTCGCGCATCCGTCGCTGGCGGTGCGCGTCGATACTTCGAACAGGGTTGTCGACTTTGCCAGAGAGGATATCGACATCGCCATCCGCTCCGGCGGCGGCAACTGGCCGGGCGTCGAGACCCATATGCTTTTCAGGGCCGATTTCACGCCGGTCCTTAGTCCAAAGCTCGCGGCAAGCATCGGCGGCGTCAAGGAGCCGGCCGACCTGCTGCGGCTGCCGATCCTCGACCCGGGTGACATCTGGTGGCGGGACTGGTTTGCCGCCGCCGGCCTGCCGGTCGAGGAGCTGGCCAAGCGTCCCGGCACCAGCATGGGCGCGCAGGCCTACGAGGCCAATGCCGCGATTGCCGGCCACGGCGTGGCGATCGTTACCAAGGCGCTGTTCAAGACCGAACTTGCCGACGGCCGCCTGATCCAGCCCTTTGATCTGGTCGGTGACGACGGCCACGCCTATTGGCTGGTCTATCCGACGGCACGACGCAACGTGCCGAAGATCCGCGCCTTCCGCGATTGGATCCTGAGCGAGATCGCTTGCCAGTAGGCTGAATCCCAGCAAGCCCGAGCAAAGCGCCGGGCCCAATCAGCCCGGCCGAATCCTTCGTCAGACATGCCGCAAACGTCCCAGGCTTGCCGCTGCACAAGACCCGGCGTGCTGCGCTGCAGCAACGAATCCGTCTTGACATAATTCATCGCAAGTGAGTAATTGCTCACAGCCAAGGCAAATGCTCATCTTGGTTTATGGGAGGAATTTTGATGAAACTTCGCACGTTCACCCTAGGCCTGTTCTCGGCCAGCGCCCTCGCTTTCGCCGCGCATGCCGAATCCATCACCATCGCCACGGTCAACAATGGCGACATGGTCCGCATGCAGAAGCTGACCGACGACTTCACCGCCAAGAATCCCGACGTCCAGCTGCAGTGGGTCACGCTCGAGGAAAACGTCCTGCGCGAGCGCGTCACCACCGACATCGCCACCAAGGGTGGCCAGTACGACGTGATGACCATCGGCACCTATGAAGTGCCGATCTGGGCCAAGCAGAACTGGCTTTTGCCGCTCGACAAGCTCGGCGACGATTACGACGTCAAGGACATCATCCCGGCCATAGCCGGCGGCCTGTCGGTCGACGGCAAGCTCTACGCAGCCCCGTTCTACGGCGAAAGCTCCTTCGTCATGTACCGCAAGGACCTGATGGAAAAGGCCGGGCTCAAGATGCCCGATGCACCGACCTGGGACTTCATCAAGCAGGCCGCCGACAAGATGACCGACCGCGCCAACGGCGTGAACGGCGTCTGCCTGCGCGGCAAGGCCGGCTGGGGCGAGAACATGGCCTTCCTGACCGCCATGTCGAACTCGTTCGGCGCGCGCTGGTTCGACGAGAACTGGAAGCCGCAATTCGACCAGCCCGAATGGAAGAACACGCTGCAGTTCTATGTCGACCTGATGAAGGCCGACGGCCCCGAGGGCGCGTCGTCCAACGGTTTCAACGAAAACCTGGCGCTGTTCCAGCAGGGCAAATGCGGCATGTGGATCGATGCTACCGTCGCTGCCTCCTTCGTTTCCGACCCGAAGAACTCCACCGTCGCCGACAAGGTCGGCTATGCGCTGGCGCCGGACAATGGCCTCGGCAAGCGCGGCAATTGGCTGTGGGCATGGTCGCTAGCCATCCCCGCCGGCACGCAGAAGGCCGACGCCGCTCAAAAGTTCGTATCCTGGGCAACCAGCAAGCACTATGCCGAGCTCGTCGCCTCGAAGGAAGGCTGGGCCAACGTTCCGCCGGGAACGCGCTCGTCGCTCTATGCCAATCCCGAATACCAGAAGGCAGCACCTTTCGCCAAGATGACGCTGGACTCGATCAACTCCGCCGATCCGACGCACCCGACCGTCAAGCCGGTGCCTTATGTCGGCGTCCAGTTCGTCGCCATTCCTGAGTTCCAGGGTCTCGGCACCACCGTCGGCCAGCTCTTCTCGGCGGCACTTGCCGGCCAGTCGAGCGTCGACGATGCCTTGAAGCAGGCGCAGGACGCCGCCACCGCGACGATGACCGAAGGCGGTTACATCAAGTAAGCTCCTCCCGGTGCCGGTTGCCAATGGCGACCGGCAACGGCCGCCCGAATCCCAGTTCGGGCGGCCAGCTTTCACACCGCTGAAAAACTTGGCCGACCTCGAAGGGTGACCGTCATGGCTACTCAGCAGACCCGTTCGCTTGCCCGTTTCATGATGGCGCCATCCGTGGTGCTGCTGCTGGTCTGGATGATTGTGCCGCTGGCATTCACGCTGTGGTTTTCCTTCCAGCAATACAACCCGCTCAATCCGATGCGCGACGGCTTCGTCGGGTTTTCGAACTACGCGCTGTTCTATTCCAACCCGGCATTCCTGCAGTCGATCCTCAACACGCTCACCATCGTCGTCAGCGTGCTTTTGATCACGGTGATTGGCGGTATTCTGCTCGCCCTTCTGCTCGATCAGCCGATGTGGGGACAGGGCATCGTCCGCATCCTTGTCATCTCGCCGTTCTTCGTCATGCCACCGGTGGCAGCACTGGTCTGGAAGAACATGATCATGCATCCGCAGTACGGGGTTTTCGCCGATATTGCGCGCTTCTTCGGCGGGCAGCCGATCGATTGGTTCGGGCAGCACCCGCTCCTGGCGATCATCATCATCGTTGCCTGGCAATGGCTGCCGTTTGCTACGCTGATCCTGTTGACCGCGCTTCAGTCGCTCGACGTCGAGCAGAAGGAAGCCGCCGAAATGGACGGCGCCGGCTTCATCAGCCGCTTCATCTATTTGACGCTGCCTCACATGTCGCGCGCCATAACCGTCGTCATCCTGATCCAGACGATCTTCCTGCTGTCGGTCTATGCCGAGATCCTCGTCACCACCAACGGCGGCCCGGGTTACGCCTCCACCAACCTGCCCTTCCTCGTCTATCAGAAGGCATTGCTGGAGTTCAAAATCGGCCAGGCGTCCGCCGGCGGTATCATTGCCGTCATTCTCGCCAACATCGTTGCCTTCTTCGCCATGCGCGCTGTCGGCAAGAACCTGGATAAATAAGGGAGGATAAGATGGCACGTGCAGTCACCACCCAGCACAAGACGATTGCTACCGCGGCCGCCTGGATCGTCGCGCTGCTGATCTTCTTCCCGATCCTCTATACGATCATCACCTCGTTCAAGTCGGAGCAGGAGGCTATCCAGGGCTTCAACCTGTTCCCGTCGGGAACCACGGAGAGCTATTCCGAGGTCCAGGCGCAGAACGGCTATTTCAAATTCTTCCTGAACTCGGTGTTCCTGTCGGTCGGCTCGACCATCCTGGCTCTGCTCGTCGCCATACCGGCGGCATGGTCGATGGCGTTTTCGCCGGGCAAACGCACCAAGGACATCCTGATGTGGATGCTTTCCACCAAGATGATGCCGGCCGTCGCCGTGCTGTTTCCGATCTATCTGATCTTCCGCGATACCGGTCTGCTCGACAGCCGCATCGGCCTGATGGTCATGCTGATGCTGATCAACCTGCCGATCGTGGTCTGGATGCTTTACACCTATTTTCGCGAGATCCCGGGGGAGATCCTGGAAGCGGCGCGCATGGACGGCGCATCGCTCTGGAACGAGATCATCTACGTGCTGACGCCGATGGCGGTCCCCGGCATCGCCTCGACCATGCTGCTCAACATCATTCTCGCCTGGAACGAGGCGTTCTGGACGATCCGGCTGACCACCACCGAGGCCGCGCCGCTCACCGCTTTCATCAGCTCCTTCTCCAGCCCGCAGGGGCTGTTCTGGGCCAAGCTTTCGGCCGCCTCGACGCTGGCGATCGCGCCGATCCTGATCATGGGCTGGTTCAGCCAGAAGCAGCTGGTCCGAGGCCTGACATTCGGTGCGGTAAAGTAGCGGGCATCGCCTGACGCAAAACGAAAAGATAGCCCTTCGGGGGAGGAAACCATGGGAAACATCACGCTCAAGAACGTCTCCAAATCCTTCGGGGCGACGTCCATCATCCTCGGCCTCGATCTGGTCATCGAGGACGGAGAGTTCGTCGTCTTCGTCGGCCCGTCGGGCTGCGGCAAATCCACCCTGTTGCGTCTGATCGCCGGTCTCGAGGATACCAGCGGCGGCACCATCATCATCGATGGTCGCGACGTCACCGGCGAGGCGCCGGCCAAGCGCAAGCTGGCTATGGTGTTCCAGTCCTATGCGCTCTACCCGCACATGACGGTGGCCAAGAACATCGCCTTCCCGCTGAAGATGGCGGGCGAGGACCAGGCGACCATCGACAAGAAGGTGAAGGACGCCGCGCGGATCCTGAACCTCACCAACTACCTCGACCGCCGCCCCGGCCAGCTCTCCGGCGGCCAGCGGCAGCGCGTCGCCATCGGCCGCGCCATCGTGCGCCAGCCGTCGGCCTTCCTGTTCGACGAGCCTTTGTCCAATCTCGACGCGGCGCTGCGCGGCACCATGCGGCTGGAGATCAGCGAGCTGCATCACCAGCTCAAGACAACCATGGTCTACGTCACCCACGACCAGATCGAGGCGATGACCATGGCCGACAAGATCGTCGTGCTCAATGCCGGCAATATCGAGCAGGTCGGCTCGCCGATGGAGCTCTATAAGACGCCGAAGAACCTGTTCGTCGCCGGGTTCATAGGTTCGCCGAAGATGAACCTGATCGAAGGCGCGCCGGCCGCCAAATATGGCGCCAAGACAGTCGGCATCCGCCCGGAGCATATGAACATTTCGAAGACGTCAGGCGACTGGAAGGCGACGGTCGGGGTTGCCGAGCATCTCGGCTCCGACACGTTTTTGCACGTCCAGGCGGATGGTGTCGGGCAGCTGACGGTGCGTGCCGACGGCGAGTTGGCCGCCCATCACGGCGACACAATCTACCTGACGCCGGAAAAGGCCAAGCTGCATCGTTTCGGCGCCGACGGGAAGGCGATGCTGCAATGAGGCTCCGGGGTAAATCGGCGCTGATTACCGGATCGGCGCGTGGCATCGGCAGGGCGTTTGCCGAAGCCTACATGCGCGAAGGGGCGACGGTCGCGATTGGCGACATCAATCTCGAAGCCGCCGAGAAGACGGCTTCGGAAATCGGCCGCAATGCCTACGCGGTAAAGCTCGACGTCACCGATCTCGCGTCTATCGATGAGGCCGTCAAGGCGGTCGAAGCCAGGGCCGGCGGCCTCGATATCTTGATCAACAACGCTGCTTTGTTCGACTTGGCGCCGATCGTCGAGATCACCAAGACAAGCTACGACAAATTGTTTTCGGTCAACGTCGCCGGCACGCTGTTTACGTTGCAGGCCGCCGCCCGTTCGATGATTGCCCGCGGCAAGGGCGGCAAGATCATCAATATGGCAAGCCAGGCCGGGCGCCGCGGCGAGGCGGTGGTTGCCGTCTACTGCGCCACCAAGGCCGCGGTCATCTCGCTCACCCAGTCGGCAGGGCTCGACCTGATCAAACACCGCATCAATGTCAACGCGATAGCACCGGGCGTCGTCGACGGCGAGCATTGGGACCATGTCGATGCCTTGTTCGCCAAGTTCGAGAACCGGCCGAGAGGCGAGAAGAAGAGGCTGGTCGGCGAAGCCGTGCCTTATGGCCGCATGGGCGCGGCGCAAGACCTCACCGGCATGGCGGTGTTCCTGGCCAGCGATGAGGCCGAGTACATTGTCGCGCAGACCTATAATGTCGATGGCGGCCAGTGGATGAGTTGAGGGGGCGAAGGCGCTCTTCCCCCCGTCTCCTCCACGGGGGGAAGAGCCGTCCCGCTAAAGGGTAAAGCAGATGACCGTGAAACTCTCTTCTTCCATCCTCGCCAAGCTGCCGCCCAAGGTCGCCGGCCCGAAATACGATCGCGCCGCGCTCAAGGCCGGCTTCGTGCATTTCGGCGTCGGCAATTTCCATCGCTCGCACCAGGCCGTCTATCTCGACGACCTGTTCAATTCGGGTGTCGGCCACGACTGGGCCATTGTCGGCGCCGGCGTCTTCGAAGGCGAGAAGGTCGGCCGCGGCAAGCTGCAGGAGCAGGACTGGCTGACCACCGTGGTCGAGCAGGACAGCGGCCATATGAGCGCGCGCGTCACCGGCGTCATGATCGACTTCCTGGTGCCGGGCGATGCGGCCGCAATCGTCGAGCGGCTTGCCGATCCGGCGATCAAGATCGTCTCCCTGACCATTACCGAGGGCGGCTATTTCATCGATCCGGCATCCGGCGTCTTCAATCCGACACATCCCGACATCGTTGCCGACGCTGAGCCGGGGGCGACGCCGAAGACCGTCTTCGGCCTCGTTCTCGCCGGGCTGCTGCGCCGCCGCGCCGACGGTATCGTGCCCTTCACAATCATGTCCTGCGACAACATTCCCCATAACGGCCACGTCACCTCAGATGGCGTCATCGGCCTTGCGCGGCTAATCGACGAAGGTTTGGCAAACTGGGTGAGCGAGAACGTTGCGTTTCCCAATGGCATGGTCGACCGCATCACGCCGGCCACCACCGACCGCGAGCGCGGCATTCTCTCCAGCGAGTTCGGCCTCGACGACAATTGGCCGGTGTTTTGCGAACCGTTCAAGCAATGGGTGCTGGAGGACCGTTTCACCGACGGCCGCCCGCCGCTGGAAAAGGTCGGCGTGCAGTTCGTCAGCGACGTCGCGCCCTATGAGCTGATGAAGATCCGCATCCTCAATGGCGGTCATGCGACCATCGCCTATCCGGCCGGGCTGATGGACATCCATTTCGTCCATGAGGCGATGCAGGAGCCGCTGGTACGCGGCTTCCTCGACAAGCTCGAGCATGACGAAATCATCCCGACCGTGCCGCCGGTTCCGGACACCGATCTCGAAGATTACTACCAGCTCATCGAGCACCGCTTCTCCAATCCGAAGATCGGCGACACCATACGCCGGCTTTGCCTCGACGGCTCCAACCGCCAGCCGAAATTCATCATCCCGACCATCACCGACCGGCTGAAGACTGGCAAAAGTGTCACCGGCCTTGCGCTGGAATCGGCGCTCTGGTGTCGCTACTGCTTCGGCACGACGGATTCCGGTGCCGTCACCGAGCCCAACGACCCGAACTGGGGCCGGTTGCAGGCGACGGCCAAGGCGGCGAGGGACATGCCTGCCGCCTGGCTTGCCATGGAGGACATCTATGGCGATGTCGGCCGCTCGCCGCCGTTCGCTGAAGCCTTCGGCCAAGCGCTGAGACTGCTGTGGGCGGACGGCGCGCGCGCGACACTGACGCGCTATCTCGCCGGCGACCTCTGAAGCCGATCCAGCGCGATGACGCCTGAACTGGTCATTTTCGACTGTGACGGCGTGCTGGTGGACAGTGAGATGCTGTCCGTCTCGGCATTGCTGGAGATGATCGCGCTTGCCGGTGGCAACGTCAGCGAGGACATTGCCTACGAGCACTTCCTCGGCAAGAGCATGAAGAGCGTCCGCGAAATCCTCGCAAGCGACTTCGGGCTCGATCTCACCGAGCAGCATCTGACCGAGATGCGCTCCGAACTGATGCGCAGATTCCGCGAGGAGCTGAAACCGATGCCAGGTATCGCACAGGTCCTGCCGAGGCTCGGCGTACCGTGCTGCGTCGCCTCCTCCGGCACCCTGGAACGCATCCGCTATGCGCTCGACGTCACCGGGTTGCTTGGGCTGCTGGAGCCGCATTTGTTCAGCGCCGCCATGGTGGCGCGGGGCAAACCGGCGCCCGATCTCTTTCTCCATGCAGCAGATAAAATGAGAGCGGCCCCGCGAAACTGCCTCGTCGTCGAGGACAGCCCGGCCGGCATCGAAGCGGCGCGGGCGGCCGGCATGCGCGTCCTTGCCTTCACCGGCGGCTCGCACACCGGCAACCCGGCATTGAAAGCGCGGCTTGCGTCGAGTGAGCCGGACTTTATATTCGCTGACATGCTGCAATTGCCCGATCTGATTGCAGGCCTGGGAGCGAGAGCAAGAACACCTTGACCAACAGTTTCGTTTGCGCGGTCGATGTCGGCACCGGAAGCGCTCGTGCCGGCATTCTCGACACCGGTGGCGCCTTGCTCGGCCGCGCCGAGCACCCGATCGCCATGCAACAGCCAAAGGCCGACCATGCCGAGCACGATTCGCAGGATATATGGTCGGCGGTGTGCATGGCCGTCCGCGCTGCCCGCGAAAAGGCGGGCGTGCGGGCCGAGGATATCGTCGGCATCTCCTTTGATGCCACCTGCTCGCTGGTGGTGCGAGACCGGCAAGGCGGCCAGCTCAGCGTGTCCGTCACTGGTGAAAGGCGCTGGGACACCATTGTCTGGCTCGACCATCGCGCAATTGCCGAGGCCGACGAATGCACTGAAAGCGGCCACGCTGTGCTCGACTATATCGGCGGCGTCATGTCGCCGGAAATGGAGACGCCGAAGCTGATGTGGCTGAAGCGCAACCTGCCCGGAACATGGAACGAAGCCGGCTATCTATTCGACCTCACCGACTTCCTCACCTGGAAGGCGAGCGGCTCGCTCTCCCGTTCACAATGCACGCTGACCGCCAAATGGACCTATCTAGCCCATGAAGCGACCGGCTGGCGGCGCGACTTCTTCGAAGCCGTCGGGCTCGGCGATGTCTTTGAGCACGGCAACCTGCCGGAAAAGGCAAGCCCGGTCGGTGCCGATATCGGCCCGCTCGGCGCGCAAGCCGCGACGGAGCTTGGCCTCACCGAAAAATGCCGGGTCGGCGCCGGCGTCATCGATGCCTATGCCGGCGCGCTTGGCGTGCTCGGCGGTTTCGCCGGTGACGCGACGAACATCGGCCGCCATCTGGCCCTGATTGCAGGTACGTCGAGTTGCGTCATGGCGATGTCGCCCGATCCGCAGCCTTTCGCCGGTGTCTGGGGCCCATATTATGGCGCAGCCCTTCCCGGCCTGTGGCTGTCGGAAGGTGGCCAGTCGGCCACCGGCGCGCTGCTCGACCACATCATCCGCTGGCATGGCGCTGGCGGCGAGCCGGATGCCGCCATGCATGCCAGAATTGCCCGCCGCGTCGCCGAGCTGCGCGCCGCCGAGGGCGACAACCTCGCCGCAAGGCTGCACGTGCTGCCCGATTTTCACGGCAACCGCTCCCCGCTCGCCGACCCGCATGCCGTCGGCGTCATCAGCGGGCTGACGCTGGATGCCTCCTTCGACAGTCTGTGCAAGCTCTACTGGCGCACCGCCGTCAGCGTCGCGCTTGGCGTCCGTCATGTGCTGGAAGCGCTGAACGAGAACGGCTATCTGATCGACACGCTGCACGTCACCGGCGGCCACACCAAGAACCCGCTGTTGATGGAGCTCTATGCCGATGCCACCGGCTGCACGGTGGTCGAGCCGCTGGCGGACGAGGCGGTGCTGCTCGGCACCGGCATGATTGCCGCCACCGCGGCTAGGCTTTTTCCCGATTTGAACGCTGCCTGCGTCGCCATGCAACAGGGCGGCAGGACGCGAGAGCCCAATCCGGCTGCCGCCGGCCGGTTCGATCGCGACTACCGCGTGTTTCTCGAAATGCACAGGCAAAGGCAGGCGCTGGACGCGATCCGATAAATCGGATCGGTTGCTATCTCTGGTTCCAGCGCCGGATGACCGGCTCGTCAAGGTCGTGCTCATAACCGAGCACGCTTATGCTGGCGGTATCCAGCACGAAAAACGCGCCGGCTTGCGGCGGCAGGCCGAGCCAGCGTGCGGCCAGCACTCTAAGGAAATGCGAGCTTGAGAAGACCAGGACATTGCTGCCGACCTCGCGCAACCGGCTGACGATCCGGTCCGCCCTCGAGCCGACATCCGTGGCGGACTCGCCGCTCGGGCAGCCGTCGCGAAAAAGACGCCAGCCGGGGCGCTCGGCGACAATTTGTTTGGTGATCAATCCCTCATAGGCGCCATAATCCCACTCCGCCAGATCGTCCTTCTTCACGCCTGACGAGCCGAAGCCGGCCAGGGCACAGGTGTTGAAGGCGCGCTGCGACGGGCTCGACCACACCGCCGAGAAGGACAGGCCCTTGAGCCGCTCAGCGATCCGCCTTGCCGCTTCCTCGCCGGCCGGCGTCAGCGGTATGTCGGTTCGGCCGGTATGTTTTCCGGACGCACTCCATTCCGTCTCGCCATGCCGAACCAGATAGATTTCGGGAAACGTGCTCATCAGGCTGCCTTTCAAATGGATCTGCCGCGACCATAGCGGCTTCCATAGCCTCTCCAACAGCCTGCATGGAGCTGACTGGCTTAACCCTTCCGCAAGTCAGCCTCTTGCCACCGGTGCCTATTTCATAGACAAACTCGCCGTAATGCGGAATCCGGCCGATCATGGCCGTTTCCGCGCTGAGACGCGGCTTCCGGCTCTTGCCGACGTGCCGCAATCGGATAGGCGGAAAACTAGAATGTCTGCGATCGAAGCCGACGCTCGCGCGCCGGAAAACCTTTGGCGTCGGGAAATCAGGGCGATGCTGGCGCTCGCCTGGCCGATGGTGCTGACCAATCTCGGCCAGACCGCGATGACCGCTACCGACGTCATGATGATGGGACGGCTGGGGCCGGACACGCTGGCCAGTGGTGCGCTTGGTGCCAACCTCTACTTCATGCCGCTCATCTTCGGGCTCGGCCTGATGCTGGCGACCTCGCCGATGATGGCGACGGAGCTCGGCCGCCGTCGGCACTCGGTGCGCGACCTGCGCCGCACCGTGCGCCAGGGTCTGTGGCTGGCGATCCTCATTTGCATTCCGATATGGGCCCTTCTCTGGCACGGCGAGAGCGTGTTGCTGGCCATGGGTCAGGAACCGGCGTTGGCGCACCAGGCCGGCATCTATCTGCGCTGGCTCGAATGGGCGGTGCTGCCCTTTTTCGGCTACATCGTCCTGCGCTCGTTCATTTCGGCGCTGGAGCGGCCGGGCTGGGCACTGATCATCGTTTTCGTTGCCGTCGCCTGCAATGCCTTCTTCAACTGGCTGTTCATGTTCGGCAATCTCGGCATCCCTTCGATGGGCATCGCCGGCTCCGGCCTTGCCACCACTCTGTCCAGCACGCTGATGTTCGCCGGCATGGCGATGGTGGTGATGCTTGAGAAGAAGTTCCGGCGCTATCGTCTGTTCGGACGCTTCTGGCGCGCCGACTGGCCGCGCTTCAAGGGCCTGCTGCGGCTCGGCCTGCCGATCGCCGGCCTGCTGGCGTTCGAGGTGACGATCTTCAACGCGGCCGCCTTTCTCATGGGCCTGATCGATGCGGCTTCGCTTGCCGCCCATGCGATCGCCATCCAGATCGCCTCGGTCACCTTTATGGTGCCGCTCGGCCTCAACCAGGCGGTGACGGTGCGCGTCGGACTTGCCCACGGCGCCGGCAATCCGGAAGGTGTCAGCCGGGCTGGCTGGACCGCCTATGTCGTCGGTGTCTCCTTCATGGCGCTGATGGGGCTGGTGATGATCCTGTGGCCGCATCTCTTGATCGGCGCCTTCATCGATCTGGGCAATCCGGCTAATGCCGAGGTGGTGGCGCTTGCCGTCTCGTTCCTCGCCTTTGCTGCGCTGTTCCAGGTTTTTGACGGTGCGCAGGCGGTCGCCAGCGGCATGCTGCGCGGCCTGCACGACACCAAGGTGCCGATGATCTATGCCGCGATCGGCTATTGGGGCATCGGGCTGCCGCTCGGCGTGCTGCTGGCCTTTCGTTTCGGCTTCAACGGCGTCGGCATCTGGATCGGCCTGTCGTCGGGACTGGCGGTGGTTGCGGCACTCCTGCTGGTGCGCTGGCTGCGGCGTGACAGGATCGCGCCGCCGCTGGTATTCGGGCGTTGAATTGCTGGTCGCCCGCTCAGCGGGCCGCCGCCCGTTGCTCGAGCGAACGTGCGTATTGCGTCAGCGGAAAGCACATGACGAAGAAGATCAGCGCTACCAGCCCATAGACTTTGAACGGTTCGAAGGTCGCATTGTTGATCGCGTTGGATGTCCTCACCAGCTCCTCGAAACCGATGATCGAGGTCAGCGCGGTCGACTTGATCAGCTGCACCAGGAAGCCGACGGTCGGTGCGCGGGTGATCGAAAACGCCTGCGGCAGGATGATCAGCCGGAGTTCATGCAGATAGTGCAGGCCGAGGCTGGCGCCGGCGTCCCACTGGCCGCGCGGCAGCGCATCGACGCCGCCGCGCCAGATCTCGGCGAGATAGGCGCTGGCGAAGAAGGTCAGGCCAAGCACCGCCGCGGTCCACGGCTCGATGCGCAGGCCCAGCATCGGCAAGCCGAAGAACATCAGGAAGAGCTGCATCAGCAGCGGCGTGCCCTGGAAAAGCGCGATGTAGCCGGAGGCAAACCGGCGCGCCCATTTATTCTTGGCGATCCGGAAGAACAGCACGATCATGCCGACCACGGCCCCGCCGACAAACGCGGCCAGCGACAAGAGCACCGTCCAGCGCGCCGCCAGCAGCAGGTTGCGCAGAATGTCCCAGAAGGTGAATTCGATCATGAAACGCCGGCTCCGAGAAGCCGGCGGCCGCCGCCGACCAGCAGCCGGCGCAGCCCAATCGACAGGGCGAGGTAGACCATCGTCACCACGAAATAGGTCTCGAAAGCCCGGAACGTGCGCGCCTGCAGCATGTCGGCTTCATAGGTCAGCTCGCGAACGGCGATCTGCGATACCACGGCGGATTCCAGCATCATGATGACGATCTGGCTGGTCAGCGCCGGATAGATCACCTTGAGCGCCTGCGGCAGCACGATCTTGATGAAGACCTGGCGCGGCCTGAGCCCAAGCGCCAGTGCCGCTTCCGTCTGCCCGGGCGGCACCGCGTCGAGCCCGGCGCCAACGATCTCGATCGTGTAGGCGGCCATGTTGAGCGTCATCGCCAACATGGCTGCCAGCACCGGATCGAGCCTGACGCCGATGCTGGGCAGCCCGAAGAAGATGAAGAACAGCTGCACCAGGAACGGCGTGTTGCGGATCATCTCGACATAGACGCCGATCGCCCGCTTGAGCAGCAGCGGACCGTTCCGCCGCCCTGCCGCGCCGAGGATGCTGAGCAACGTTCCCGCCAGCGTGGTGACAGTGATCAGCAGGATCGTCGTGGCCGCGCCGCGCGCGATCGCCCCTGTTGCCCCGGCAAGCCAGCCGAAGTCGAGGCTATAGGTCACTGGCCGTCAATCCTTGAGATTGGCGGGATCGAGCGGTGTCTTCAGCCAGGCCTTCGAGCTTTCGTCCAGTTTGCCGTCGGCCAGCATCTTGGCGACCGCATCGTTGACCGCTTGCTTGAGGCGGTCTTCCTTCTTGTTGAGGCCGATATGCGAGGGCGAGGTGAGAAGCTGGAATTTCTGCTCCGGCTTCAGTTCCTCCTGCCGGGCGAGCACCTGGGCGCCGACATCGTTGCCGACCACCATCAGTTGGGTCTGGCCCGAGATGAACGCCTGGATGACGGAATTATAGTTGTCGAAACGGCGGATGTCGGCCGAGGCGGGTGCCGCCTCGGTCAGCGAGGTGTCCTCCAGCGTGCCGCGATTGACGGCGATCGACTTGTCGGCAAGGTCTTCCTTGCCTTTGACCGAGAGTGCTGCCGGGCCGATGACGGCGATGTAGTAGGGTGCGTAGGCGGCGGCGAAATCGATTACCTGCTCTCGCTCCTTGGAGTAGCCGACGCTCATCAGCAGGTCGACGCGCTTGTCGGTCAGGTACGGAATGCGGTTCTGGCCGGTCACGCTGACCAGATTGAGCTTGACCTTGAGCTGGTCGGCGATGGATTGCGCCACGTCGATGTCGTAGCCCTTGATGCTCATGTCGGCGCTGGCCGAGGAGAAGGGCGGGAAGTCGGAAAAGATGCCGACATTGATGGCGCCGGCCTTGGCGATGTCGTCGATCGCGTCGGCATTGACGGCCTGCGTGGTGAAAGCAAAACCGGTCGCGCCGAGCACCAGCACGGCGGCGATGGACGATTTGAGTTTCATGTGAAGTGTCATTGTCATTCCCCTGCTGGAAGCTTGTTTGTTTGAGTGCAACCGCCGGCTCCAGCGCGGCGGTCGCCTTTGGATTCTCTGGTGGACCATGATCTTCTCCGAAAACCGGTTCCCACTTTCGGGATCATGGTCGAGCGTGTCAGCCCGCCTTGCCGGTGATTGCCGGGCTGAAGACCATCAGGCTGAGGATCTCGAACAGCACCTGCGCGCCGGCGTGCGCCGTGTTGGTGGTCGCGTCGTACTGCGGTGCCACCTCGACCACGTCGCCGCCGACGATGTTGAGTCCCTTCAGGCCGCGCAGCAGCTCGAGCACTTCGCGCGTCGTCAGCCCGCCGACTTCCGGTGTGCCGGTGCCCGGCGCGAAGGCCGGATCGATGCTGTCAATGTCGAAGGAGACATAGGTCGGGCCGTCGCCGACTATCCTGCGCGCCTTCTCGATAATGGCGGGAATGCCGAGGCCGGTCACCTCTTCGGCATGCACGACGGTCATGCCGGACTCATAGGTGAACTCCCACAGATATTCGGCCGAGCCGCGAATGCCGATCTGGATGGTGCGGCTCGGGTCGAGCACGCCGTCCAGTACCGCGTTGCGGAACGGCCCGCCATGGTGGAACTTGGTCATGTCGAACAGGCCGCTGGTATCGCAATGAGCGTCGATATGGATCATGCCCACCGGCGCCTTCTTGCCGACCGCCTTCAGGATCGGGTGGCTGATCGAATGGTCGCCGCCGACAGACAAGGGTAGGACGCCGGCGTCGACGATCTGGTTGGTGCGGCGTTCGATGTCGTCATGGCTGGTCTCCAGCCGGTAACGGCTCTGGAACGGCACGTCGCCGATGTCGGCGACCTTCAGCTCATGCGTCGGTGCGCATTCCAGCACATGATTGTAGGGGCCGATGCGCTCGATGGCGCGCAACGCCCTTGGCCCGAAACGGGCGCCCGGCCGGTTGGTGACGCCCAGATCCATCGGCACACCGATCATCGCCACCTGCAGATCGCCGAAATCCGGATTGTCGGCGGCGATTTCACGATAGGGCGCCGCGAGGAAGGTCGGGATGCCGGAATAGGGCGCCAGTCGCGTGCCGGTCTTGGAGAAGATCTTGTCGGCGACACGCTGGAATTTCGGGTCGAACATTTCGCCGCCATGGCTCTCGCCGTATTTGCGGCGCAATGCTTCGAGCTTGCCGCGGTCGTAACCCATGTCGGTCCTCCATGGCTGGTGCGGCGCGCGGGCGGCGGCCTCGATAGCCGCAGCCGCCGGCTGCCTGCAGATTTCACGTCTTGATGCAATGCCTGGGCAAAGTGTCCCGTAGCTGCATTGAAAAATCAATTGATATTGTTAGTGTGTTATCTGTGAGAAAATCTCACAGAGCCCAGGGTCCAAATGGCCAAGCGTTTGCCACCGCTCAACCCGCTGCGCGCCTTCGAGGCGACGGCGCGCCACGCCTCGCTGAGCAAGGCGGCGGCTGAGCTCAACGTCACCCACGGCGCCATCAGCCATCAGATCAAGGCGCTCGAGCAATCGTTGGGTGTCAAGCTGTTCGAGCGTGCCGGTCAGCGGGTGAAGCTGACGCCGCACGGCGCCGAGTTGCTGCCGGCGGTGTCGACCGCCTTCGACGGCATTGCCGCCGCCACGCAGCGCATGACGAGACCGGCCAGCACCGGCGTTCTCTCTGTATCCTGCGTGCCGGCGCTACTGTTGCTGTGGATGATCCCGCGGCTGGGCAGCTTCACCTCGCAATATCCGGATATCAGGCTGACGCTGATCCCATCCAATGATGCCAAGGACGTCCGCGCACCGCACATCGATGTCTGCGTGCACTATGGTGACGGCAGCTGGACCGACTGCTGGATGCGCAAATGGTCGGGCCTCGAACTGTTCCCGGTGGTCAGCCCGACGCTGATCAACAACCGCCCGATCCGCACCGTCCGCGACCTCGCCGATCACGTCTTCCTGCATGGCGACGACGGCCGCGAATGGCATACCTGGCTGGCCGCCGCCGACGCACTGGACCTCGAGCGCGGCCGTCGCCATCATCTCGGCGATGCGCGGATGGCGACCGAGGCCGCGGTTCACGGCCATGGCGTGGCGCTCGGCGATACGGTGACGGCAAGCGGACTGCTCGCCAGGGGCCTGCTTGTCGCCCCGTTCAGTCTTTCCGTGCCGGCCGTCGACGATTTCTACGTCGTCTGCCGCAACGAGATGCGGTCGGCGCCGATCGTGCAATTGTTCATCGACTGGCTGTTTGCCGAGAAAGAACAGGCCGACCGCCGCGCTGACGCACCGGTGGCAGGCCGCATCGGCATTCGCCGCAAGCGTCCGGCGCTCAAGGTGGTCGGCGCCAAGACCGCATCCTGAGGCGGAAACTGCCGTAGGCGCCGCTTGCAGCAGGGGCTTCTTTTTGTCGGGCCAGCCCGCAAAGCGGGAGGCGCGTTCAAAAATTCGATGCTAAGAGGCATTTGGAGCAATTCCAGGAAAAGTGCGCAGCGGTTTTCCGTCCGGAATTGCGCTAGACAAAAGCTAGAGCGAGCAACGAAGGCGCATTAAGCGATGGCAAAGACCGATATAGCGCGGCGCGTCTACAATCACACCTGGAAGCTCGACCCGATCGTCCGCAGCTTGCTCGACACCGATTTCTACAAGCTTCTGATGCTGCAGATGATCTGGGGCATGTATCCCAAGGTCGACGCCACCTTCTCGCTGATCAACCGCACCACCTCGGTCCGCCTTGCCGAGGAGATCGATGAGACGGAGCTGCGCGAGCAGCTCGACCATGCCCGCACCTTGCGCTTCTCTAAGAAAGAGATGATCTGGCTCGGCGGCAACACCTTCTATGGCCGCAAGCAGATATTCGAACCGGAATTCCTCGCCTGGCTGGAAAATTTCCGGCTGCCCGAATACGAGCTTTCCAAGCGCGACGGCCAATACGAACTCGCCTTCAGCGGTCCGTGGATGTACACGACGCTGTGGGAGATCCCGGCGCTGGCAATTATCAATGAACTTCGATCTCGCGCGGCCATGCGGGCGTTCGGGCCGTTCGCGCTCGACGTGCTCTATGCCCGCGCCAAGGCCAAGATGTGGGCCAAGACCGAGCGGCTGAAGGCGCTGCCCGGCATCCGCATCTCGGATTTCGGCACCCGCCGCCGTCATTCCTTCCTGTGGCAGCGCTGGTGCGTCGAAGCGTTGAAGGAGGGCATCGGCGAGGCCTTCACTGGCACCTCCAACGTGCTGCTCGCCATGGACAACGATCTCGAGGCGCTCGGCACCAACGCGCATGAGCTGCCGATGGTGTTCGCCGCGCTCACCAATTCGGAAAAGGAATTGAAACGGTCGCCCTACAACGTGCTGCAGGACTGGCAGCGCTACTACGGCGGCAACCTGCTGATCGTACTGCCGGACACCTTCGGCACCGCGGCGTTCCTGCGCGATGCACCGGACTGGGTCGCCGACTGGACCGGCTTCCGCCCCGACAGCGCGCCGCCGATCGAAGGCGGCGAGAAAATCATTTCCTGGTGGCGCGAAAAGGGCAAGGACCCCAAGCAGAAGCTGCTCATCTTCTCGGATGGGCTGGAGGTCGAGACCATCGAGGAAACCTATCGCCATTTCCGCGGCAAGGTGCGCATGTCCTTCGGCTGGGGCACCAACCTGACCAACGATTTCGAGGGCTGCGCGCCGACCGAGACCAACCGGCTAGACGCCATCTCGCTGGTCTGCAAGGTCACCGAAGCCAACGGCAGGCCGGCGGTCAAGCTTTCCGACAATCCGGCCAAGTCGACTGGCGACGAGAAAGAGATCGAGCGCTATTTGCGCATCTTCGGCCAGAAGGACCGCGTGGAGCAGTTGGTGAAGGTGTGAAGTAGGGGAACTCTTGCGTAGTATGAGTTCCTTCGCGCCCCCCTCTGTCCTGCCGGACATCTTCCCCGCGAGGGGGGAGATTGCGCCCTCATTGCTGCTTTCGCCAATTGCTGAAGTTGCAGAAGGAGAGCCGACGGCGGAACCGCCGATCTCCCCGCTTGAGATGTCCGGCAGGACAGAGGGGGGCGCTGTAGAGCGCTGCATTTCGGCAATCAGGCCCTTTCCCGGCCTCGTCGCTTCCTTGGAATTCCCATCCACGCCCGCCTTCGCCCACGCCTCCGACCGCGGCCATGTCCTGCTGCTTCCCACCGGCTACTACGTCGTCGGTGGCGCGCTCGCGGTTGCCGCCAGCTTCCTTGTCCTGGCTCTACTGCCGCCGGACTCCCTCGACCGCTTCTGGCGCAAACGCCTGCCGCTTTTTACCTTCGGCGACGGCGCGCGGACTGCCGTCAGCCTGGTATCCTTTGTCGGCTTTGCAATTCTGATTGCCGCCGGCCTGTTCGGCAGCCGCGATCCGCTTTCCAATCCGCTGCCGCTGACCGTGTGGACGCTGCTCTGGGTTGGCCTGGCTCTGTTGCAGGGGCTCGCCGGCGATCTCTGGTCGTGGCTCAACCCCTGGTACGGGCCATGCCGCGTCGCCTCGCGCCTGTCCGGCAGAACGCAGCCGAATCTGCTCCCCCAACGGCTCGGCTATTGGCCGGCTTTCCTGCTGTTCTTCGCCTTCGCCTGGTTCGAGCTGATCGACCCTGCGCCAGACGATCCGGCGCGGCTGGCCTGGGCCGCCGGCGCCTATTGGCTGCTGACCTTTGCCGCTATGCAGGTCGTCGGATACCGCGACTGGAGCCTGCGCGGTGAGTTCCTGACGGTGTTCTTTTCCATGGTAGCGCACTTCGCCATCATCGAGCGCAACGAAGACGGCCGGCTCAAACTCTGCTGGCCGGGTGCCAAGCTGCTCGGTGGCGCGCCGCTACCGCTCAGCGGCGTCGCTTTCCTGCTGCTTGCGCTGTCGTCTGTGTCCTTCGACGGCCTGTCGAAAACCTTCTTCTGGCTAGGCTGGTTCGGCATCAATCCGCTGGAGTTTCCTGGACGCACCGCTTTGATCGGCATCGGCAGTTTCGGTCTTGTGCTGAGCTTTGCCGTGCTTGCGGCCGTGTTCGCGCTAGCCGTCTTTCTTGGCCAGCACCTTGCCGGCAGCAACCATTCGCTCGGTCACGCCGCCGGGCTTTTGGCCTGGTCGATCGTACCGATCGCGCTCGCCTACCACTTCGCGCATTATCTGACGGCGCTGCTGGTCGACGGCCAATATGCAATTGCCGCTCTCTCCGACCCGTTTGCGTTTGGCTGGAACCTGTTCGGTACCGCAGACATGTCAATTGAAGCCGGCGTTGTCGCCGGCGCCGGCTCGGCGTGGTGGCTGTGGAACCTCCAGGCCGGCGTCATCATTGGCGGCCACATGCTTGTTGTGCTTGTCGCCCATGGCTTGGCCTGGCGGCTGCACGCCATTCCGGCTCGCGCCGCGCTCAGCCAGTTCCCGCTCACCGTGCTGATGATCGCCTACACCGTCCTCGGCCTATGGCTGCTTGCGACGCCGAGCGCCGGATGAACGAGGTGTGCGATGGCAGTCAATCGAACCTTGGGGAAAGCTCGCTTGCCACGTCAGAGCTTTGGTGATTTAGTTTGTACACATGCAATTTTCGCCCCTCTTAACAAGAGTGGCCTGCCTGCTACAGCCATTGGTCAAAGCTCAAAAACAAGGGGAACTGCCGTGACTGACAAGAATGGGTTTTTCGATCTCTCCAGATCCGCTCTCACCCGCCGCACGGCGCTGAAGGGCCTTGCCGCCGGCGCCGGTCTTGCCGTCGCGCCGGGTTTCGTGCGTTACAGCCAGGCGCAGAACTCGGCGCCGATCAAGATCGGCTTCCAGTCGCACCGCACCGGCATCGGCGCCGCCTATGGCCGCTGGTACGAGAAGACCACAGCGGCTGCCGTCAAGGCGATCAACGATGCCGGCGGCATCAACGGCCGACCCGTCGAGGTGATCATTGAGGATGACGGCACCGATCCCGGCCGGGGAGCCGAAGTCGTCGGCAAGTTCGCCTCTCAGCACAAGACCGATATCGTCTACGGCACGCTGTTTTCGCATGTCGTCATCGGCTCGGCGCCGGCCGCCGGCGAGGCCAAGATGCCCTATTTCGTTGTCAGCGAAGGCCACCACGTCGCCTCGACCAAGTTGAACCGCTACGTGTTCCAGCCCGGCATCACCGATGTGAAGAGCCAGATCCAGTCGATGGCGCCGTGGATTGCCGCCAATGCCGGCAA
Source organism: Mesorhizobium sp. M0664 (assembly GCF_040320565.1). Lineage (NCBI taxonomy): Bacteria > Pseudomonadati > Pseudomonadota > Alphaproteobacteria > Hyphomicrobiales > Phyllobacteriaceae > Mesorhizobium > Mesorhizobium sp. M0664. The sequence goes on along the minus strand of NZ_JAMYPW010000044.1, from coordinate 35,633 downwards.
GAAGGTGACGCAGATCTTCCCCGATTTCGCTTTCGGCTACGACCATCGCGACTACCTGCCGCCGGCCCTGAAGGCGCAAGGCGCCGAGGTCATTGCGCAGATCGCGATTCCGCCGACGGAATCCTCCTTCACCAAATATTTCCCGCAGATCCCCGCAGAGACCGAGGTGATCTACCACGTCATGGTCGGCCCGGCGGTGCTCACCTTCGTCAAGGAGCTCGGCGAGTTCTACGGCTCCAATCGGCCGCAATTGTTCGGCTTCATCGATTCGCTCGAAGCCACCGACATCAACAGCCCCGGCCTCGAATTCCTCGACGGCAGCCATTTCTGGGAAGGCTCGCCGCGTTATGCGCAGCCCGATGACTCCCCTGCGCAGAAAGCCTACCGCGCCGCCGTCGGCATCGACGACAATGGTGCCGCCGTCGGCGACCCCAAGGACGTCTCCACCGCCGCGCACATGTTCGGCTGCTGGGAAACGCTCTACGTCGTCAAGAAGGCGATGGAGGATGCCGGCTACAAGGGCCCGGAAGACCGCGCCAAGCTGGTCGAGGCGACCGAGGCGTTGACCGAGTTCGCCGAGGGGCCGGAGCACCCGCAAGGGCCGAAAACCTTCAACGGCAAGATCCACCAGTGCTTTGGCATCCAGAACATCTCCAAGGTTGAAGGCGGCCGGCTGAATGTCGTCCACAAGACCAAGATCGAGGACGGCCTCTACGAGCCTGAGGGGGATTACACGACGCAGACGCTGTGAGCTTGGCTGCTGCAGCAAGCGTGAGCGCCAAGATACCCCCCTCTGGCCAGAGGGGGGTGCTTCGCGCATCCGCCGGTGCTTAGGCGATGCACTTCGGACCTCACCTGCTCCTCGCCGCCCTCGAAGGCCTCGTCACCTCCGCCGTGCTGGCGCTGACGGCGCTTGGGCTGTCGCTGGTGTTCGGCGTCATGCGCGTCGTCAATGTCGCGCATGGCGAGTTCTTCATGCTGGGCGCGGTGCTTGCCTGGGCGATCTCAACGGCGATATCCGGCCATCCGGCGCTCGGCTTCCTGGCCGCCCTGGTGCTGGCGCCGCTGATCGTCGGCCTGATCGCGCTGCTCGCCGAACGGCTGGTGCTGCGCCGGCTCAACTACAATCCGGAAGCCACCATCGTCGCCACCATCGGCATGCTCTACATCATCCAGCAACTGGCGCTGACCTTCTACGGCCCGGAGGCGCGGCCGGTGGAGCCGCCGTTCAGCTACCGCATCCTCCTGCCGTGGTTCGGCTATTCCGGCTACAAGCTGTCGATCATCGCCGCGTCGGCGCTGCTGCTGGTCGCGACCTGGCTGGTGCTGACGCGCACGAAAATCGGCCTCGTCATGCGCGCCACGCAATATGACAGCGAGACGGCGCAGGCCTTCGGCATCCCGGTGACCAGAGTCTATGCCGGTGTTTTCGCGCTCGGCGCCATGCTGGCTGCTGTCGCCGCGGTGCTGATCGTGCCGATCAGCCAGGCCCACTATCTGATGGGACAGGACCCGCTGTTGCTGTCGTTCATCGTCGTCATCATCGGCGGCCTCGGCTCGCTGCGCGGCACGGTCGTCGCCGCGGTGCTGATCGGCCTTTCCGACGGCATCATCTCGGTGTTCTTCTCACCGACGCTGGCCAAGATCATCGCCACCTTGCTCGTCGCCATGGTGCTGGTGTTCCGGCCGCAGGGCCTATTCGGGACGACATCGCGATGAAGGATGCTTCGCCGGCAAAGCCATATGCGCTGCACCTCGGCGTCATCGCCCTGCTTTTCGGGCTTAGCTTCGTCCTGCCGGAATACCATCACGGCCTGCTCGCCCGCATCATGGTGCTGGCGGTCTTCGCCATGGGCTACAATCTGCTGTTCGGCTATGTCGGGCTGCTCAGCCTCGGCCATGCCATGTTCTTTTCAGCCGGGCTCTATGGCGCCGGCCTTGCCGTCATCCATCTCGGCTGGAGCGTACCGGCCGCCTTCGCAGCCGGGCTTGCCTACGGCGCGCTTCTCGCGCTGGTGATCGGGCTGCTGGCGCTGCGCACCTCCGGCGTCGCCTTCATGATCGTCACCATGATGTTCGCTCAGGTATTTTATCTCGTCATTCTTTATTTCGCTGCCTGGACCGGTGGCGACCAGGGCATGGTCGTGCCGCAGCCGATGCGTGTCCTTGTCCTGGGCAGCACGTCACTCGACCTCACCAACCCGACCGTGCGCTATATGAGCGCGCTGGCACTGTTCTCGATCGTGCTGCTCATAAGCCTGGCGATAGTCCGCTCCGGCTACGGTCGCGTGCTGGTCGCCATCCGCGAGAACGAGGAGCGGACCAAGATGCTTGGCTACGACACGTTCTCCAGCAAGCTCGCCGCCGTCGTCATCTCCGGCAGCATCTGCGCGGCTTCCGGCGCGGCCTATGCGCTGCTGTTCGGCTATGTCGGCTCGAGCTTCGCCTCGGTGCAATACTCCATCCTGCCGCTGCTCTGGGTGCTGCTGGGCGGTGCCGCCACCACGCTCGGTCCGCTGATCGGCACGCTGTTCATGTATTATGTCATCGACGTCGCCAGCGGCTACACCTCGGCCTATCTGCTGGTCGTCGGCATAGCGCTCATCCTGCTGGTGCTGTTCTTCCCGAGAGGCATTCTCGGCAGCATCCGCCAGCGCTGGCTCGGGTGGTTGCCATGATGCCGCTGCTCACCACCAAAGGCCTGTCGCGCAGTTTCGGCGGCTTGCGTGCCGTCGACGGCGTCGACTTCGCGCTGATACCGGGCGAGATTCGCGCCATTATCGGCCCCAACGGTGCCGGCAAGACCACCTTCGTCAGCCTGGTCAGCGGCCGCATCCAGCCCTCGTCGGGCATGATCGTCTTCGACGGCGCCGACATCACCAGCCTGCCTGCCTACGCCCGGGTTCGCCTCGGCATCGCCTATACGTTCCAGATCACCAGCGTCTTTGCCAATCTCAGCGCCTACGACAATGTTGCCCTGCCGGTGCAGCGCACGCTGACCGACGGCCGCTCGAAGGGCGCGGTTCACACCGGCGTCATGGCGGCTCTCGAGCGCACCGGCCTTGCCGACCGGGCGCAAATGCCTGCCGGGCAATTGTCCTACGGTCACCAGCGGTTGCTGGAAGTGGCAATGGGACTGGCACTGAAGCCGCGGCTGCTGATCCTCGACGAACCGACGCAAGGGCTTGCCGACAGCGAGATCGACAATTTCATCGAGCTGGTGCGCGAGATCGCCGATAGCGCCACCGTGCTTTTGATCGAGCACAACATGCCGGTGGTCATGCGGCTCGCCGACCGCATCACCGTCTTCAACGCCGGCAGGATCTTGGCTGAAGGCACGCCCGAGCAGATCCGCGCCAATGCCGCGGTGCAGGACGCCTATCTGGGGACGACCCATGGCTGAGGCCCAGTCCAAGGCACTGACGATCTCCGGGGTCGACTGCTTCTATGGCGAGGTCCAGGTGCTCTATGGCCTCGATCTTGTGTTGAACGAGGGCGAAGTGCTCTGCCTGTTCGGCCGCAACGGCGCCGGCAAGACGACGACGCTGAAGGCAATCATGGGCCTGGTGCCGGTAAGCTCCGGCTCGATTCGGCTCGAAGGGCGGGAATTGAGCGGCTTGCCGGCGCACGAGGTGCCCAAGGCCGGCGTCGCCTACGTGCCGCAGGGCCGGCGGCTGTTCGCCGAGATGACGGTGGCGGAAAACATCGAGATCGGCCTGATGGCCCGCAACAAGGGCAAGGCGACGCGCGAGAACGTGCTCGATCTCTTCCCGCTGTTGCGCCAGCGCCTCAGGCAGCGTTCGGGCACGCTGTCCGGCGGCGAGCAGCAGATGCTGGCCATGGCCCGCGCCCTGTGTCTGGAACCGCAGGTGCTCCTGCTCGACGAACCGACCGAAGGGCTGATGCCGTCGATGATCGCCAAGATCCGCGAAACCGTGTCGAAGCTGCGTGCGCTTGGCGTGTCGACAATTCTTGTCGAGCAGCGCGTCGATGCCGTGCTGTCGGTCGCAGACCGCGTTTGTTTCATCGAAAACGGCCGCAACCGCGAGACGGTCGATGTCGAGGAACTGCGTTCCGATCCCTCCGCGGTCCGTCGCTATGTCGGCGTCGGCTGATCAGGCAAAGAACAGCAAGCCGGCAAGCAGGAATGTCGGGATCAGCACCGCGCCCGACCATGCCATATAGCCAAAGAAGCTCGGCATCTTGATGCCGCGATGCCTGGCAATGGCATAGACCATGAAATTCGGCGCATTGCCGACATAGGTGTTGGCGCCCATGAACACCGCGCCTGCCGAGATCGCCGCCAGCGTCGAGGCGAGCTCGGTCATCAGATGCTGCGCATCGCCGCCAGCCAGCTCGAAGAACACCAGATAGGTCGGCGCATTGTCGAGGAAGGACGACAGCGCTCCGGTCAGCCAGAAATAGGCAAGGTTGTCCGGCGCGCCGGTCGGCGAACTGACCAGCAGCACCAACGGCGCCAGCGCGCCATCGAGCCCGGCCCGCAAGATGGCGACGACCGGCACGATGCAGATGAAGATGCTGGCGAACAGCTTCGCCACCTCGGCAATCGGCCCCCAGTTGAAGGCGTTTGCGCCGCGAAACTCCTTCGGCGAGACGACAAGCGAAGTGAAGGCCAGTATCAGGATGGCGGCGTCGCGCACCAGATTCTGCAGCTCGAGGCTGACGCCCTGAAAAGAGAAACTCACTCCCGGCTTCCAGGCAGCGGAAATCAGGATCGCGGCGATTACGCCGGCCAGCAGCGGAATGTTGGCCAGGCCGCGAATGCGCACCTTGCTGTCGGGCGTCGGATCCTTGATCTTCGGCGCGCCTTCCTCCCGGCGATGCATGATGATGTCGATCGCCAGGAAAACAGCCAGCACCACGCCGGCGACGAACAGCATCTCGGGCAGCAGGTGAACTGTCGTCCAGAAGAAATCGACGCCGCGCAGAAAGCCGACGAACAGCGGCGGATCGCCCAGCGGCGTTAGCGACCCGCCGATGTTGGACACCAGGAAGATGAAAAAGATGACGACATGGGCGTTGAAGCGCCGGTTGTCGTTGGCGCGGATGAGCGGCCGGATCAGGATCATCGAGGCGCCGGTTGTGCCAATGATCGAGGCAAGCAGCGCCCCTCCCAGCAACAACCCGGCATTGACCAGCGGCGTGCCGTGTATGTTGCCGGCAACGAAGATACCGCCCGAAATGGTGAACAGCGCAAACAGCAGGATGATGAACGACATGTATTCCGTGAGCAGCGCATGCAGCACCGCCTGCGTGGCGGACGGGATGCCGAAGGCGATGGCCAGCGGCCCGATCACCAACGCTGCCCAGAAGGCAGCGATCTTGCCGTAATGGTGCTCCCAAGCATGATGGAACAGCAGCGGGCCGGTCGCGATGCAAAGCAATAGCCCGGCAAACGGCAGCACCCACCAAAGCGACATGGCGGCGCCCGGCAATTCGTGCGCTTCGGCCGCGAGAACCGCTCTCGGAGAAAAGATTGCTGCAATAAGTGCAGCACTTGCCGTCAACGCCGCAAACCGCATGAAGCCCCTCAAAAGTCTGTCAGGTTCGGCTGGATGACGTTCAAATCAGTGTCACGCCGGCATCGCGCATCCGGCCCAGCATCCTCTCCACGGAGCCGTTGAGATCGATGCCGCGGCAGGCGTCGAGCCGCACGGACGTCTCAAAACCGAGCTTGACCGCGTCGAGCGCCGAAAAGGCGACGCAGAAATCCGTCGCCAGGCCGACCAGGGTCAGCGTCTCGATGTTCCGATCCCGGAGATAGCCGGCAAGGCCGGTCGGCGTCGTCCGGTCGTTCTCGAAGAATGCGGAATAGCTGTCGATCGCAGGACGGAACCCCTTGCGGATCACCAGCTCGGCCTTGCTCCAGGCGAGGCCCGAATGGAAATCCGATCCCAGGCTGCCCTGGATGCAGTGATCCGGCCACAGCGTCTGGTGGCCATAAGGCACGTCGATCGTTTCGAACGGGTGCTTGCCGGGGTGGCTGGAGGCAAAGCTCGAATGGCCGGCAGGGTGCCAGTCCTGCGTCAGCAGGACGTGCTCGGTCCGCCGGATTAGGTCATTGACCAACGGCACGATTTCGTCGCCACCGGCCACTTCAAGGGCGCCACCCGGGCAGAAATCGTTCTGCAGGTCGATAACGACAAGCGCTTCGTCGGCCATGGAGCCTCCTTATTTTCTTGGTCTTGAGCTTAGGCTCCAATAAAAACGCGACCGGACGCAGAAACTTGACCAGATGGCCGGCTGCGTCAACCTCTCATGGCATAACAAATGCATTCCGGATGCACCGGTGCCAACAGTCGTGCAAACTCTGGCTTTGACAATTCCTGCCGGCTTGATATCATTTGCACACGAATGAATTTCCTGCCTTGAATGCTCGGGAAAATCTTTCGGCAGGATCCCCTCTCGGGAAGCCCATTCTGGGAAGGCAAAGCGTGATCCGTTACGCAAAACCCACCACGGTCGACGACGCCCTCGCTTTGCTGGGCGAAGGGCAATGGCGCATCCTCGCCGGCGGCACCGACTTCTATCCGGCACAGGGCAGCAAGCCTTTCCGCGACAATGTCCTCGATATCAATGGGCTGGTGGCATTGCGCGGCATTGCCGAAGCCGAAAACCATTGGCTCGTCGGCGCGCGCACCACCTGGACCGATCTCGTCCGCCATCCTCTGCCGGCGGCTTTCGACGCGCTGAAGCAGGCGGCGCGGGAAGTCGGCTCGGTGCAGATCCAGAACGTTGCCTCGATTGCCGGCAATCTCTGCAACGCCTCGCCGGCCGCCGATGGCGTGCCGGCGCTGCTGGTGCTCGATGCCGAAGTCGAACTGCGTTCCGCTGTGGCGACCCGGCATCTGCCCCTTGCAGAGTTCATCCTCGGCAACCGTCGCACCGCACTGCAGCCCGGCGAAATGGTCACGGCAATCCGCATTCCCAAACCCGCGACCGCCGGCAGCTCCGCCTTCGTGAAACTCGGCGCGCGGCGGTATCTCGTCATCTCCATCGCCATGGCCGCCGCACGCCTGGCCGTCGAAGATGGAATGGTCAGGAACGCGGCCGTCGCCGTCGGTTCCTGCTCGGTTGTCGCCAGGCGCCTGGCGGGGGTCGAGGCGGCGCTACGCGGCCGGCCCGTCGGCCAAGCGCTGGCCACTGCGATCCAATCCGCACCGATGGACGAGCTGTCGCCGATCGGCGACGTGCGCGGCAGCGCCGAATATCGGCTGGACGCTGCGCGCGAGATCGTCGCCCGCGCCGTGCTTGGTGCGATGGGCGCTGTTCCCGGCGAAAGGGCGGCGGCCTGATGGGCATGGAGCGCGCCGACATCGCCTTCGAAGTCAACGGCGCCGCCGTCAGCGTTTGTGTGCCGCCGGTGCGGCGGCTGTCCGCGGTGCTGCGCGACGAGTTGCGGCTGACTGGCACCAAGATCGGCTGTGATGCCGGCGACTGCGGCGCCTGCACGGTGCTGGTCGACGGCGAGCCGGTCTGCGCCTGCCTGATTCCCGCGGCTTCCGCCTCCGGCACCGTGGTGACGACCGTCGAAGGCCTCGCCAATGGCCGGCTGTCGGGGCTGCAGGCCTCGTTTCTCAGCCATGGCGCAGCGCAATGCGGCGCCTGCACGCCCGGCCTGCTGGTCGCCGCAACGGCACTCCTGGACAGGACGCCTTGCCCGAGCGAGGCCGAAACGCATGATGCGCTGGGCGGCGTGCTCTGCCGCTGTACCGGCTACCGCAAGATCGTCGCCGCGGTGATGGATGCTTGGCGCCACGCCGACGGCCTCGATCAGCACATGCCATCCTCTGGCCATGCCGTCGGCTCCTCCCCGATCCGCCTCGATGGCCTGCCGAAAGTCACCGGCGACGAAAAATTCGGCGGTGATTCTTTCCCGGCCGACGCATTGTCGGTGCTGGTGGTCCGCTCGCCGCATTATCATGCCGCTTTCACTTTTGGCGACCTCGGCAGTTGGGTGAAATCCCGTCCCGGCATTGCCGGCGTCTTCACCGCCGCTGACATTCCGGGAAAGAATTGTTTCGGCGTCATCGCGCCCTTCGCCGACCAGCCGGCGCTGGCCGAAGGGGTTTCGCGCTTTCGCGGTGAGGCGGTGGCCCTGGTTGCCGGCGAACGCGAGGCTATCCTCGATCTCGACCTTGCCGATTTGCCTGTCAGTTGGACCGAGTTGCCGCATTTTCTGGAAACTGGCGAAGCGCAGGCCGGCGGCGCGCAACTGGTCCATGAAAACCGGCCCTCGAACCTGCTCACCTCCGGCTTCGTCGAGCGTGGCGACCCCGAAGCCGCGCTCGCCGGTGCGGCTTTCGTCGTTTCCGGCGCCATCGACACTTCCTATGTCGAGCACGCCTATATTGAACCGGAAGCCGGCTATGCCTTCATGGACGGCGACACGCTGGTCGTCGTCGCCTGCACGCAGGCGCCCTATATGGACCGCGACGACACGGCAAAAGTGCTCGGCCTTGCCCCGGAACAGGTGCGCATCGTGCCGACCGCCACCGGCGGCGGCTTCGGCTCCAAGCTCGACGTCTCGCTGCAACCGCTCATCGGCCTCGTCGCCATGAAAACCGGCCGGCCGGCGGCGCTCGCCTACAGCCGCACCGAATCGATGATCTCGACCACCAAGCGCCATCCGGCTCTGATGAGAGCGAGCATCGGCGCCGATGCCGACGGCCGTGTCACCGGCATGGTCTTCGCCGGCGATTTCAACACCGGCGCCTATGCCAGCTGGGGGCCGACGGTCGCCAACCGCGTGCCGGTGCACGCCTCCGGCCCCTATGCGACGCCGAACTATCGCGCCGAAGGCCGCGCCATCCACACCAACGGCCCGATTGCCGGCGCCTTTCGCGGTTTCGGCGTGCCGCAGGCGACGATCATGCAGGAGACCCTCTATGACGACCTAGCCGACAAGCTCGGCATGGATCGGCTCGCCTTTCGCCTGAAGAACTGCCTTCGGAACGGATCCGAAACAGTCACCGGCCAGCGGCTCGAGTCGGGCGTCGGCATCGCCGACTGCCTCGAGGCCCTCCGTTCACATTGGCAGCGTGCCGTTCGCGATGCCGAAGCGTTCAATGCCGGTAGCAGCATCAAAAAACGCGGCGTCGGCATCGCTTCTTGCTGGTACGGCTGCGGCAACACCTCGCTGCCCAATCCGTCGACCATCAAGGTCGGCATCTCGGCATCGGGCGCAGTCGTCCTGCATCAGGGTGCGGTCGATATCGGGCAAGGCTCGAACACTGTCATCGCGCAGATCTGCGCCGATGCGTTGGGTCTTCCGCTCGAAAAATTCCTGCTGAAAGGCGCCGACACGGCGATCACCCCCGACGCCGGCAAGACCTCGGCCTCGCGCCAGACCTTCGTCACCGGCAAGGCCGCCGAAAAGGCCGGCCGCGCCTTGCGCGAGGAGATCTTGCGTTTCGCCAATGTCTCGGAAAAGGCGGCGATTGCGCTGGACGGCACAAGCCTGAGCATCAGGGAAGGCGAAGCGACCCGCCGCGTCGATCTTTCCTCGCTGAAGGCAGACCCCGAAGGCTTTGTCTTTCGCGCCGAGGAAAGCTACGACCCGCCGACGCTGCCGCTCGATGCCAAGGGCCAGGGCAAGCCTTATGCCGTCTATGGCTATGGCGCGCAGATCGCCGAACTGGAGGTCGACCTCAGGCTCGGCACCGTGAAGCTTATAAAAATCACCGCCGCTCACGATGTCGGCAAGGCCATCAACCCTTTACTGGCAGAGGGCCAGATCGAGGGTGGCATCGCCCAGGGCATCGGCATGGCGCTGATGGAGGAATTCATCCCCGGGCGCACCGAAAACCTGCACGACTATCTGATCCCGACGATCGGCGACGTGCCACCGATCGAGACCATCCTGATAGAAGTTCCGGATCCGGAAGGACCCTTCGGCGCCAAGGGTTTGGGCGAGCATGTGCTGATCCCGACGGCGCCGGCGATCCTCAACGCCATCCGCCACGCCACCGGTGTGCTGGTCACCAAAATTCCGGCGACGCCGACCCGCATCCGCGCCGCCATCCTCGACAAGGAGGCGCGCCGATGAGCGAGCTTGCCGAACGCTTCGAGACCCACGATCCCGGCGAGAAGCTGGTGGCCGAGAAGATCCGCTGCGATGCCTGTCCAGTCATGTGCTACATCGCCGATGGCCGCACCGGCGCCTGCGACCGCTACGGCAATGTTGGCGGCAGGATCGTGCGGATGGATCCACTGACCATCCTCGACCACGCGGCCGAGACCGGCGCCGCAATCGTACCCTTTGCCGAAGAAGGCGAGGCATGGGACGGCGAACTGGTCAACACCGGCCGCCGCTTCGTCACCGCCATCGGCGCCGGCACCACCTATCCCGATTACAAGCCGGCGCCCTTCATCGTCAGCCAGGAGGTCGAGGGCGTCGATCTGGTCACCGTCGTCACCGAGGGCATCTTCTCGTATTGCGGCGTCAAGGTGAAGATCGACACCGACCGTCATATCGGCCCCGAAACGGCTACGGTCCGTGCCCAAGGCGAGGCGATCGGCCATGTCACGACCGGCGAATACGGCTCGCAGATGCTGTCGCTGGGCGGCGTACATCATCTGACCGGCGGCTCGAAGGCTGAAGGGCGCGCCACCTGCGACGCCATGCTCGCCCTGTGCAACCGCAAACCGGTTGAACTCGTCATCGACGGCGGCGCCACCGTCATCGTCGAAGCCGGCAAGCCGCCGGTCATCGACGGCAAGCTCGAGCAGCGCATGCGCGTCGGCTGCGGTTCGGCTACCATAGGCATGTTCGCGACCCAATGGCGCGGCCTTGTCGACGAGGTGGTGGTGGTCGATGACCACATCACCGGCGTCGTCTCCGAGCATCAGGCCGGCAAGGTGCTTGGCTGGCAGGATACCGGCATCAAGATCATCGGCCGCCGTTCGACGCCGGGCCGTTATTTCAAGGTGTCGGAGCCCGGCCTCGGCTGGGGCGGCACCAGCATTTCCGACCCGCTGTCGATCCTTGGTGAATGGAACGCCAAAAAGGGTGCGCGCCCCGGCATGTCGCTGCTGATGGTCTCGACCACTGGTGAGCAATTCGCCTATTACGAGCTCGACGACGAATTGAAGCCGGTCCAGAAACCGTTCCCGGAGCGGCTGCGGAAGTCGGTCGAACTGATCGAGGACAATTGCGAGCCGGCGCTCTGCACCGTGCTTTTCGTCGGCGGCGCCGGCGGCTCGCTGCGCGCCGGCGTCACCGAGAACCCGGTCAATCTGACCCGCTCGGTGCAGGGCTTGACGACCTACGTGACGGTCGGCGGCGCGCCGGTCTATGTCTGGCCGGGCGGCGGCATCACGCTGATGGTCGACGTCACCCGCGTCCCGGAAGGCGCCTTCGGCTATGTGCCGACGCCGGCGCTGGTGGCGCCGATCGAGTTCACCATGCGCCGCGACGATTATGTCAGGCTTGGCGGCTACGAAGGCGAAATCCGCAGCGTCGACGATATCCTGGCCAAGGGCGGCGAATATCTCAATCCGCGCCGCGGCACGGCCGCACCCCGTGACAATCCCTGGCCGCCGCTGGCGCAGTTGCGTCGCGCGACCGCAAACGGGGCCGGGCGATGAACGGCCCGCAGGCGCATTGGCTCGAGGACGGCCGGAGGCTTCACCTCAATCATGGGCCGATCGATCTGATCGTCGAGGCATTCGGCGAGGCGAGTGAATGCAGCGCCGCATATCGCCAGGCAGTGGCGCGCTTCCAGACAATCCTGGTTGAACTGGTCGAAGAGTTGCCCGAACTGCGGCGCCCGGCCGCCTCGCGGCCACGTGCTTTCGTTGGCCCGACGGCGCGCCGCATGGAAGTGGCGGTCGTTCCGCTAGCGAAACAATTCATCACGCCGATGGCGGCCGTCGCCGGCTCGGTAGCCGACGAAGTGCTTGGCGCGCTGCTTGCCGGCCGCCGGCTCGAGCGCGCCTATGTCAATAATGGCGGCGACAGCGCGATCTATCTCGGCCACGGGCAGTCGATGATGCTTGCCATTGCCGGGACAGGTCATGGGTTGGCAGATCGTCTCACGATCCGCCCCGAAGACGGGATCCGCGGTGTCGCGACAAGCGGCTGGCGCGGCCGCTCCTTTTCGCTGGGCATCGCCGACGCGGTCACGGTGCTGGCGCGAACGGGTGCTGAAGCCGATGCCGCCGCGACCTTGATCGCCAACGCCGTCGACCTGCCCGGTCATCCGGCCGTTAGGCGCGTACGGGCGCGCGATCTCGCACCTGACAGCGACCTCGGCGACCGTTTGGTGACGCAGGGCGTGGGGCTGCTTTCCGCCGCTGAAATCGCTATCGCGCTGGAAGGCGGATTTGCCGTTGCCGAGGAGTTTCGGCGGCGCGGCCTGATTGCCGCCGCGGCACTTTTCCTCGGCGGTCAGGCGCGCATCGCAGGTCCGATGGCGCTCGCCAATAAAGTTTTAGAGAGGGAAATTGCTCATGCCTGAGTTTCCGATCCGCAAGATCGCCGTGCTGACCGAAGAGATTTTTCACGAAGGCGGGCCGGTGGCGAAGGTGCCGCGGCGCCGCGCGGCGGCCATGGCTGTGGTCAAGAACCCGTTCGCCGGCCATTACGTCGAGGAACTGCAGAGCGCCATGGAGGATTTGAAGCCGCTCGGGCTGCTGCTCTCCGACAGGCTTGTTGCCGCATTGGGCGGCGACGTCAAACAGATCGACGGTTACGGCAAGGGCGCCATCGTCGGCATGGCGGGCGAGCTGGAGCATGGCGCGCTGTGGCATGTGCCGGGCGGCTATGCCATGCGCGAACGGCTCGGCGACGCCAAGGCGATCGTGCCCTCGGCAAAGAAGGTCGGCGGCTTCGGCGCGCGGCTCGATGTGCCGCTCGGCCACATCAACGCCGCCTATGTGCGCAGCCATTTCGATGCCATGGAAATCGGCATCAGCGATGGCCCCCGTCCCGACGAGATCCTGTTTTGCCTCGCCATGACCTGCGGCCCGCGCGTGCACGACCGCATGGGTGGGCTGGCGGCCAAGGAAATTAAGGCATGGGATGGGCTGCGGTGAGCGCCGAGGACAATCGGCTCAAGCTGGTCGAGGCCGAGGAGCCTGACGAAAACGACTATCGCTTGCAGGAGCAGGTCGGCTTCATCCTGCGCAAGGCGCATCAGCGCCATGTCTCGATCTTCGCCGCACACATCGCCGATCTGACGCCGCCGCAATTTGCCGCTTTGGCCAAATTGCGCGACGTCGGCGAGACCTCGCAGAACCAGCTTGGCAGCCTGATCGCCATGGATGCGGCGACCGTGAAGGGCGTCATCGACCGGCTGAGAGCGCGTGGCTTTGTCGAACTTAGCAAACACGAAGTCGACAAACGGCGCCTGCTGGTCAATCTGACCGCTGAGGGGCGCGACGCGATCGAGCGGCTGATCCCGCTTGCCCGTGAGATTACGCAGGAAACGCTGGCGCCGCTTTCTGCCAAGGAAGCGGCCATTTTCATGAAGCTGCTGGCCAAGCTGGCTTAATCTGCTGCCTGCCGGCGCTTGGTTGTTGTTCCTGCCGGGCGCTGAACGCCCGGCAGGAAAGCCTCGTCTCAGAGGCCGTTGTCCTTCAGGATCTGGGCGGCATTCTCCTTGGTGATCTTCTCCGTCGGCAGGGTGATGGTCTTTTCCACTTTCTCCCCGTTCAGGAACTTGATCGCCTGCCGCAGCCCTTCGGCGCCCGGCGTCACATAAGTGAACGTCGCCGTCAGCTCGCCATTGGCGACCAGCTGCACGCCTTCATTGGGCAGGCCGTCGATGCCGATGAACTTGATGTCCTTCTCACGTCCGACGTCCTTGGCGGCAAGATAGGCGCCATAGGCCATCGGATCATTGTGGCCGTAGACAAGATCGATTTTCTCGTTGTTGCGCAACGCCGTCGCCATGATGTTGTAGGCCTGGTCCTGCTTCCAGTCGCCCGACTGCTGGTCGAGCAGGTATTTTATGCCCGGCTCCTTGTCGGTGAATTCATGGAAACCGTCATGGCGGTCGTGTGCCGGCTGGGTGCCCATGCCGCCCCAGATCTCGACAACGTTGCCGGCGGCCTTGCCCTTGCCGCCAAGCAGCTCGACGGCATATTCACCGGCAGCCCGGCCGATCAGCTTGTTGTCGCCGCCGACGAACTGCGTGTAGTCGTTGGTTTCGACGTTGCGGTCGAGCACGAAGACCGGGATCTTGGCATCGATCGCCTGCTGCACGACACCGGTCAGGCCGGCGGATTCTTTCGGTGATACCAAGAGCGCATCGACCTCCTGACGGATAAGGTTTTCGACATCGGCGACCTGCTTCTCGGTCTTGTCCTCGCCGTCGGTGATGATCAGCTCGACTTCCGGATGCTTGGCCGCTTCGGCCAGGATGTCCTTGTTGAACTGGGCGCGCCAGGGTTCGATGGTCGTCACCTGCGAGAAGCCGATCTTCCACTTCTTGTCCTGCGCATGGGCGCCGCCGGCAAGCATGGCGGTCGTGGTCAGGAGTGCCGCTGTCAGCCCGGCGAGCTTCAACAATTCACGTCGTTTCATTTCTTGTTTCCTCCAATATTCAGAGACGCGGTCTCTTGCGACGGCCGCTTTGCCGCGGCCGTTTCCTTGTGCGCTTGCCCGCCGGGCAGTCGCAGATAGAAGAGAAGATCACCGGCATTGCGCTCCTGTACGAGCACGGTACCGATGATGATCATCCCCTTCAGCACCAGCTGAAGGTTCGAATTGATGTTGTGCAGCTGCAGGATGTTGGAGAGCAGCCCGAAGATCAGCACGCCGCAGAACGTCCCGGTGAGGCTGCCGCGTCCGCCCATCAGGCTGGTGCCGCCGATGACCACGGCGGCGATCGCGTCGAGCTCCAGCCCGGCGCCGGCATCAGGCTTGCCTTGCCGGTATTGCGCGACATAGAGCACCGCCGCGATGCCGGCCAGCAGCCCTGACACGGCATAGGTGGCAATCTTGACGCGGCCGGCGGCGATGCCCGACAGTCGCGCCGCCTCCTCATTGCCGCCGATCGCATAGACATAGCGGCCAAACGGCGTGAACCGCAGCACGGCGCCGTAGGTCAGGATGGCGCCGAGGAAGAACAGGCCCGGCATCGGGATCACGCCGAATACCAGCGAGCGCAGCATTTCGAAATCGGCGGTGGCATTCGAGCCGGTGTAGACCGGCAGCACCGCATTGTTCTGGCCGGCTGTCAGCCGGGCGATGCCGAGCGCAGTGACCATCATCGCCAGCGTCACGATGAAGGGCTGCAGCCGCCCGGCGACGATGATGAAGCCGTTGAGCGCGCCGAACAGCAGGCCGACGCAAGGCGCCACCAGCAGCACGCCGAGCACGCCGAATTTTGAGCCCACCTGCGGCAGCAGGAACCACAGCACCAGACTGCACAGGATCACCCCGACAATGCCGGGTGTCACCAGCCCGCGAACGCTGTCCAACCTGATGTCGTGCGTGGCCTGCGCGCCGGCGCGGGATTTTTCGATGTTCAGCAGGATGAAACGAGTGACGAGAATGCCGAGGCAAAGGGCTGCCAGGGCAACTGTCGGCACCCCCAGCACCACCGCCGGCGTCACGCCGGGGACCGTCAGCAGCATGGCACAGACGACCGTGCAGATAGCCATCAGCGAGCCGACGGAAAGGTCGATACCGCCGGTGATGATCACCGCAGTCATGCCGGTGGCAATCAGCCCGGTGGTCGACACCTGGCGCAGCACGTCGAGCAGGTTGCCGTAGGACAGGAAGATGTTGTTGCCCTTGGAGCTGATCGGCGAGCCGAGCACGCCGATCAGGAAGATGGCGATCAGGCCCCAATAGAGCTTCGTCCGGGACAGGATATGCAAAATGCTCATGCGGCAGGCCTCGTCATCGTCCGTCGCGGCGCCGCAAGCCGCATGATGGCCTCCTCGCTGGCTTGCGCGCGGGGCAGGATTCCCGTCTGGCGGCCGTCGGCCATGACCAAGATACGGTCGGAAAGATGCAGCAGTTCCGGCAATTCCGAGCTGATGACGGCGATCGCCAGCCCGTCTCGCGCCAGCTTGAAGATGAGATCGTAGATTTCCCGCTTGGCACCGACATCGATGCCGCGTGTCGGCTCGTCGAGCAGCAGCACCCGCGGCCTCGTCGCTAGCCATTTGCCGATGACGACCTTCTGCTGGTTGCCGCCGGACAGCGTGCCGGCCGGCTGCTCGACGGTCTCGCAGCGAATGCCGAGCGCCTTGACGGCGTCCCGTGCCAGCCCTTGCTCACCGGCCAGCGAGCGCACGCCGAACCGCGCCAGCGCGCCGACCAGCGGCAGCGCGACATTGTCGGTGATCGAGGCCTCGAGATGCAGGCCTTGCGTCTTGCGGTCTTCCGTGACCAGGGCGATGCCGAGCCGGCGCGCATCGCGCGGCGAACGGATTTCTACTGCCTCGCCATCGAGCCTGATCTCACCGCCGGCACGTCCGCCGCTGGACCCGAAGATGGTTTCCAGGATTTCGGTACGGCCCGAGCCCAGCAGCCCGCCGATACCGAGGATTTCTCCTGCGGCAAGATCGAAGCTGACGCCGTCGAGCACGGTGCGCCAACCATGGCGATTGGGCTTCGACAACGACAGCTCGCTTACGGACAGGACCGTGTTGCCACCGGGGATGCGGTGCTCCTGGGAGGAAGCAAGCAGGTTTCGCCCGACCATCGCCGAAATTATGGCGTCTTCGTCGAGCTTGTCCATCACCCGCGTCAGGACGTGGCGTCCATCGCGAAACACGGTGACGCGGCTGGCCAGATGCATGACCTCGTCGATGCGGTGCGAAATGTAGACGATCGCCACGCCGCTGTCGGCGAGCTGGCGGATGATGCGGAACAGCCGCTGGCATTCGGCCGGCGAAAGCGCCGAGGTCGGCTCGTCCATGATCAGAATGCGCGCCGACATCGACAGCGCCTTGGCGATCTCGACCAGCTGCTGTTCGCCGACGCGCAAGGCACCGACGCGCGCATCCGGGTCGAGCTCGATGCCGAGCCTTTGCAAGAGCGCGCCGGCAGCGCGGCTGCTCGCCTTGCGGTCGACGATCAGCCCGGCGATCAGCTTCTCGCGGCCGAGAAAGATATTGTCGGCGACGCTAAGTTCGGGAACGAGGTTCAGCTCCTGGTGGATGATGGCGATGCCGGCGCGCTCGGCTTCGCGGACGCCGGCAAAGCGCACCGGATGGCCATCGATACTGACCGTTCCGTTATAGTCCGTATAGACGCCGGACAGGATCTTCATCAGCGTCGACTTGCCGGCGCCGTTCTCGCCCATCAGCGCATGGACCTCGCCGCGCCGCAGTTCGAAGCCGACATCGACAAGCGCGGCGATACCGCCGAAGGACTTGGAGATGTGCTCGGCGCTCAGCACGATCGCCGAGCCGTCCGCCACAACGCCTTGCGCAGGGATGGAATTGCCGTGCTGCATGATAAGGACGGCCTCCCTCCGTCGTCACCGAACACCTCAAACGCTAATCTAAACGTTTCGATCATGTCAAGGTAATATCTGGAGCCTGAGATTGTTCCATTTCAATTCTTGCGCAAAATCATAAGATTCCGTACGTATTGCTACCGTGGAGTGGTGAAACGTTTCGAAAATGACAGCGTCAGGACGAAAAAAGCAGCGCAAATTCACTGCCCCGACTATGCTTCATGTGGCCGAGGCCGCGCGTGTTTCCGTGGCCACCGTATCGGCGCTGATCAATGGCACCGCGACCGTCAGCCCCGAGCTCAGCCAGCGGATCGAACAGGCGATCCGCGACATCGGTTATAAGCGCAACGCTATCGCCCGCAGCCTCAAGATGGGCACCACACGCACCATCGGGCTCACCGTCCCACACATCACCAATCCGTTCTTTACCGACGTGGTTTCGGTCATCCAGCAGGCTTTCGACAGGGCCGGCTACGCCGTCATGCTGTGCTGCACCGACGAGCACCTGAACACGCAGGACGACCAGATCAGGCTGCTGCTCGACCGCATGGTCGACGGACTGATCGTCGCGCGTGTCGGTGACGGCGCGATCCTCAAACGGATTGTCGACGACGCCAATGTGCCGGTCGTGCTGCTCGACCGTGTTTGCCAGGGTGTCGACACCGATGCCGTCGTTCTCGACAATCAGCGCGCGGTGTTCGACGCCATCACTTATCTGATCGATCTCGGCCATCGGCGCATCGGCTACATCTCCGGCTCGTTCGATATCTCGCCGATGCATGACCGCATGGCGGGATACCGCGAGGCCCTCCAGGCCGCCGGCCTGCCGGCCGAACCCGAGCTCGTCCGCTTCGGCAACTTCCACGAAGTCGATGGCTACAACGCCACCATGCAGCTGCTTTCGCTGCACGACCGGCCGAGCGCCATCTTTTCGGCCAACAACCCGATGGTGATCGGCACCATGAAGGCCATTCGCGATATCGGCCTGTCCTGTCCGGAGGATATTTCCGTCGCTTGCTTCGACGATTTTCCGTGGTCGGATGTGTTCCGGCCGCAATTGACCACGGTCGCACAGCCCGTGCAGGCGATCGGCGAACAGGCGGCCAATCTGCTGCTCGACCGGCTCGCCGGAAACAGGGATGCGCCGCCGCGCAAGCTGACGCTCAAGGGACGCTTGATGATCCGCAATTCATGCCGTCCGCTAGGTGCGACTGCGCAGAGCGTCAGCGCGTAGCGCGTGGGCTCTGTTCAGAAACTTTGCAATGCCGGACGGACAGCGCTCCCTCTGTCCTGCCGACCCCAGGTCTGCGCAGCCACTACGGGGGTTCGTCGTTCAAAAACCGAGCAATTGAAGGACGCGGCGCCGATCGGGCCAAGTGGCCAACAATTAGCCAGCCGACAGTCAGGAAAATCTTGGCAATCGAAGCATGTCGGATTAGGAATATGACGAGATGCGACAGATCGTTCACACGGGCGCCGGCTTGAGTCATGCGCGTGAAATCGATCCTAATCGGGCTGGTACTTGCTGGGATGGCCGCATTCTCCGGCTGCACCACCGGCGGAGCGTTACAGACCTTTCCCCAGGCCTATGGCGGCCTCACCGACGCCGGTTTTCGCGTTCCGCCGGTTCCGATCTACAAGGTTGACCAAAAGTTCCATCGGCAGACAGTGCCTTATGCGACTGAAGAGGCGCCGGGCACCATCATTGTCGATACAGGAGCGAAGT
The DNA here is from genome assembly GCF_040320565.1 of Mesorhizobium sp. M0664. Classification (NCBI taxonomy): domain Bacteria; kingdom Pseudomonadati; phylum Pseudomonadota; class Alphaproteobacteria; order Hyphomicrobiales; family Phyllobacteriaceae; genus Mesorhizobium; species Mesorhizobium sp. M0664. The sequence goes on along the minus strand of NZ_JAMYPW010000044.1, from coordinate 16,463 downwards.
TCCTCTACTACGTGTTGGGAGACGGTCAGGCGCTGCGCTACGGAATCGGCGTCGGCAAGGCGGGCTTCGAGTGGCATGGCACTGCTCACGTTGCGAGGAAGCGCGAATGGCCGGATTGGAGCGCGCCGTCTGCGATGATCGTGCGCGAGCAGAAGCGAGGCCGCATCATACCGGCCCATATGGAGGGCGGACTCATGAACCCGCTCGGGGCGCGGGCGCTCTATCTTTTTAACGAGAAAGGTGACACTGGATATCGCCTGCACGGTAGCCCTGAATGGTGGTCCATCGGCAAAGCTGTGTCGGCGGGCTGCATTCGCCTCATGAACCAGGACATCATCGATCTCTATGACCGCGCCACAATCGGCACCAAGGTGATCGTTATTTAGTGGACGCCGCGTTTCCCGCTAACGGACGAGCATGACGGATCGAAAACCTCCGCGCAAAACGCGCGAAATGTTCGCTATGTTTTCGCACACCTGTTCGCGATGTTCCCTGCCTAAGGCCGGCCTTGCCCGCAACAGTGGCAAGTGGCGAACCAACTCTCAGGCAGCTTCCGACAGCGATTTGTGGGCGTCGGCCAGGATCTCGAACGAGCGCACCCGCGCCGCATGGTCGAAAATCTGCGCTGTGACCATCAACTCGTCGGCGCCTGTCCGGCGCACAAACGCCTCGATGCCTTGCCTGACTGTTTCGGGAGAGCCGACGACGGCGCAGGAAAGCGCTTGGCCGAGCATGGTCTTGGCCATTGGATCGAGGTCGCGCTCATATCCTTCGACCGGCGGCGGCAATCGGCCGGGCCGGCCGGTGCGCAGATTGACGAAGGCCTGCTGCAGCGAGGTGAACAGCAGCCGCGCCTCGGCATCGGAAGGAGCGGCGAAGACGTTGAGGCCGAGCATCACATAAGGCTTGTCGAGCTGCTCCGAAGGCTGGAAACGCGAGCGGTAGATCTCCAGAGCATGGTCGAGCTCGGCCGGCGCAAAATGCGAAGCGAAAGCGTAGGGCAGGCCGAGCATGGCGGCAAGCTGCGCGCCGTAGAGGCTGGAACCGAGAATCCAGATCGGCACCTTTTCGCCTTCGCCGGGCACCGCGCGGATGCGTTGGCCGTCTTCGGCCGGCTGCAAGTAACCCATCAGCTCGACGACGTCCTGCGGGAAATTGTCGGCGCCAGCGTCGAGGTTACGGCGCAGCGCCCGTGCCGTGGCCATGTCGGTGCCGGGCGCCCGGCCGAGGCCGAGATCGATGCGGCCAGGATGCAGAGCGTTGAGCGTACCGAACTGCTCGGCGATGACCAGCGGGGAATGATTGGGCAGCATGACGCCGCCGGCGCCGACGCGTATCGTATCGGTGCCGCCGGCCACATGGGCAATGACCACCGAGGTGGCAGCGCTGGCGATGCCCGGCATATTGTGGTGCTCTGCCAGCCAATAGCGCCGGTAACCCAGCCGCTCGGCATGACGGGCGAGATCGAGCGAATTGGCGAGTGACTGTGAAGCGTTGCTGCCTTCGACGATCGGCGACAGGTCGAGAACGGAAAGAACGGTCATCGGCGCGGGTTTCCTGTGGCCGAAGGGATGTAGGAAGCCGTTGCCGAGGCGGCAAATTCAAAATGTTGATGGAGCGCTGAGGGCACAACGGACGTGCGACCGATGCAAGGTCGTGATCTGCACCATCGGGGGGACGCTTTTGACCCTTTAAGCCGCTACTTGTTCACCTCGGAAATCTCTTCGTCCTCGATCGCTGCCGTGTGTTGCGCCGCCAGGAAATTGCCGACATGGCTGAGACCGTCGAAATGATCGCAGAACACCTTGATGACGACCAGCAGCGGCACCGCCAGCAGCGCGCCGACAAAACCCCATAGCCACGACCAGAAGGCGATGGCGATGAGGATCGCCACTGCGTTGATTTCGAGACGGCGGCCGACCACCGTCGGCGTCACGAACTGGCCTTCGACGATGTAGCATAGAACGACGAAGGCCGGCGCCAGCAGCGCGTAGGAAATCGTGTCGAAGCTTATCAGCGCAATGATCGTGACCAGCGTGATGGTGATTAACGCTCCGATATAGGGCAGGAAATTGAGCAGAGCCGCTGCCGCGCCCCAGACCTGCGCGTTTGGCACGCCGAGTGCCCACAGGCCGAGCCCGATGACCACGCCGAGACATGTATTGATGATCGTGACGGTAAGCAGATAGTGCGAGATTTCACGTTCGACGTCGTAGACGACACGCAGTGCCCGCTTCTTTTCGCTGAGACTGGGGAAGGATTGGACGATCTTTTCATAGAACATCGTGCCGGAGGCGAGCAGGAACAGCGACAGGACGAAGACGATGGTGACGCTGGTGCCGGCCGACAGTACATTGCCGGCGGCCTGCGAGAGAATACCGGATGGCGCCATCGCCACCCTCTGAACGCCCGGCTCCTGGGATGTCTGCGTCAGTCCCTCTATCTGACGCGAAACCTCCACGATCCTTTCGAACGGACGGCGCAGTTGTGCCAGACGTTCGGTAAGCTGCTGGCCGATCGTCGAGGTGTTGTTGATGAGATCGATGACCGGGCCGCTGAGCAGATATCCCGCGACGGCGACGAGGCAGAACGAAAGCAGCACCAGCAGTGTCGCTGAAATGACATCGGGCATGCCATGCTTGCGCAGGAGGCGAACGATCGGCGTCAGCGTCAGCGCCAGCAGGAAAGCCAGAATGACCGGCATGAAGAAGGCGCGGGCGAAGTAAAGCGCGTAGATCGCCATGAGGATGAAGATGCCGACGAGCAGCGAACGCATCAGATGCGCATCCGCCCGCGCCTCGACGCGCGGATCCGGGCTTTCGGCAGCGCTTGCGCCCGAAGCGTCGGGTTCGGCTTTCATTCTGACCCTCGGCGGCACACCGCGATTGGTGCAGACCGTTGGCGAAAACGCCTCTGTCGCTTCAAGGTTCCGTTAGCCGGCGTCACCGGCAAGGCCGCCTCGCGGCCTTGCCAATGAATCAGGTGACTGGGAATCAGGCAACCGGCGCCGCCACGGCGGGAACGGCCTTCGCAGTTTCCCGGCGCACGATCGGCGCCACTTTGGTGCCGTAGAGTTCGATGGCCTTCATCACCTTGGCGTGCGGCATGGTGCCGATCGCCATTTGCAGCAGGAAGCGGTCGTTGCCGAATATCCTGTGCTGGGCAACGATCTTCTCGGCCACCTGTTCTGGATTGCCGACGAACAGCGCGCCGTTTGGGCCGCGCGATTGGTCGAAATGCGCCCGCGATGTCGGCCCCCAGCCGCGCTCGCGGCCGATGCGGTTCATCACCTCGGCCTGCGGCCCGTAAAAATCGTCGGCTGCCTGGTCCGTGCTGTCGGCAATGAAGCCGTGCACGTTGAGACTGGTGGCAAGGCTTGCCGGATCGTTGCCGGCGCGCCTGGCTGCATCCCTGTAGATGTCGAACAGCGGTGCGAACCGCGCCGGCTCGCCACCGATGATCGCCAGTGCCAGCGGCAACCCGAGCACGCCCGCGCGGGCGACGGATTGCGGTGTTCCACCGACGGCGATCCAGATCGGCAATTTGTCCTGCAAGGGCCGCGGATAGACGCCGCGGTCGTTGATCGGCGCGCGCAGACTGCCCGACCAGGTCACCTTGACATGATCGCGGATGGCGAGCAGCAGGTCGAGCTTTTCGGCGAAGAGCTCGTCATAATCTTCGAGATTGTAGCCGAACAGCGGAAAGGACTCGATGAACGAGCCGCGCCCGGCCATGATCTCGGCACGGCCGCCGGACAGAAGATCGAGGGTGGCAAACTGCTGGAAGACGCGCACCGGATCGTCGGACGACAGCACGGTGACAGCGCTGGTCAGCCTTATGCGCTTGGTCCGTTCGGCCGCCACCGCCAGCGCCACCACCGGAGCCGAGGCAGCATAGTCGGGACGGTGGTGCTCGCCGAGACCAAAGACGTCCAGCCCGACCTGGTCGGCGAGCTCGATCTCCTCGATCAGGTTGCGCAACCGCTCATGCGCACCGATCGCACCGGGACCTGGTTCCGGGCTGACGTCGGCGAAGGTGTAGAGACCGAGTTCCATAGTGTGTCATCTCAGCGTTTTGTCTTGGCGCTACACGTAGCGATCAGTCCGCCGCCCCGCCAGATGCCTGGATGGTGAACAGCCGGGTGCCTTTCAGCCGAATTCAATCGAAATGGCGTCTCCCGGCTGCAACAGATCAGAATTTCATGGCTGGCATACCGTTTTGGCGCTTGAACTCTCGGTTTTCACGCGTATGTAAGCCTCGCAAATTGACTTCAGGGAAGTGGACTTGGCTATCTATAGGGAAAAAGACGTTTTCGAGCGGCGCAATGCCGCAAACGAGGCAAAGAAGGCGCTTCTGGAGCGCTTCAAGGCAAAGCCGGCGGCAGATGATCCAGCGGTGCTGGCACGACAGGCCGAGCGCAAGGCGATCCTCGAGGCCCGCGCTATACGCGAGGCCGAAAAGGCCAGGCTGAGGCAGGAAAAGCTGGCGCGCGAAGCGGTCGAAAAGGCCGAGCGCGAGGCAGCTGCCGAAGCGGCACGCATCGCTGCGGAAGAAGCCGCACAGGCCGAAGCGAAGATCCGGGAAGCTGAAGAGAACGAGCGCATCGCCCGTTTTCTTGCCGACGAGGCCGAACGCAAGGCCAAGCGTGATGCGCGCTATGCCGCGCGCAAGCAGCGCACCGGCAGGACGCCGCCCGGCTTCTCCGCGCGATAGCGCCTTCCGGCACTGATCAGCCGAATTCAAGAATCAGGGGCCGCCTTGCAGCGGCCCCGAACGCGTTCGTCTGTCAGAATCGGCTAAGCCGCGAGCTTCAGTCCCATGATGCCGCAGACGATTAGCGCGATGCAGGCCAGCCTGATCGCCGTCGCTGGGTCGCCGAGCTGCCATATCCCCAACAGCGCCGTGCCGACGGTGCCGACGCCGGTCCACACCGCGTAAGCGGTGCCGACCGGCAACGCCTTCAGCGCCAGGCTGAGCAAGGTCAGGCTGACGATCATCGAGGCAACCGTCAGGACGGTTGGCAGCGGCTTCGAGAATCCGTCGGTGTATTTGAGGCCGATCGCCCAGCCGATCTCGAACAGGCCGGCGAGGAACAGGAAAACCGACGACATCGGAACGCTCCGTTTCGATGGCTTTCGGCCGATTTCTTGAAAAGCGCAAAAATTGCCTTCGCCGCATCCAAGGGGATGCGCGTGAGCTTAATGAACAATCATACCGGCCGCGTTTGCGGCCGGTCGAAATAAGCCGGTAGCTGCGGCTCTACTTGTCCTTCAGCTTCATCGCCTTCACTGGCGGTGCCTTCAGGGCCGGCGCCGGAGCCGGTTTCTTCGCGTCCTTCTTCGGCTTGCGGGCCTCCTTGCCTGCCTTCATCGCACCCTTAGCCATGATTCGTTCCTCCAGTTGATATCTGGCGAAGTGAAACAAGAGAAAACGCTCGACTGCAAGAGGCCGCTGCCGTGCAGTCGCCTGGCCGATGGGCTGTCAACCGGTTTCTAATTCCCTCGTAAACCGCAGCGGTCCGTGCCATGGTCTTCTTCGCACTGCAGCATCAGCCCTCGCGTTTCGCCAGCTGATGATCAGGCAGGCCGGTCAGGACGACAATGCGGATCCACATCGGTTGCCAGATGAGCTTCGACTTCCCGCAGGAAACACCGCTGATCGCGATGCTAAATGTCCATTATTCGCGCGCATCCGATCTTGAGCGGCCGGACTTCCTGACGTCGAACCCGCCGGTGCCGATCGAGAGCTACCGCGACAGTTTCGGCAATTGGTGCAACCGTTTCGTTGCGCCGGCCGGGCGCTTTGCGTTCGGCACGGACGCGGTGATCCGCGACCCCGGCTCCTTCGAGACGCGCGAGCTGACGGCGTGGCAGCACGAGGTCCGCGATCTGCCGTCGGAGACGCTGCTGTTCCTGCTGCCCAGCCGCTATTGCGAGAGCGACGTGCTGTCGAATGAAGCGTGGCGGCTGTTCGGCAGCACCCCGCTCGGCATTCCGCGCGTCCAGGCGGTCTGCGACTTCGTCCATAACCACATCGTCTTCAACTATTTCAATGCGCGGCCGACGCGCACCGCCGCCGAGGCCTATCGCGAGCAGAGTGGTGTATGCCGCGACTTCGCTCATCTCGCTGTCGCCTTCTGCCGCGCCCTGAACATTCCGACCCGCTACTGCACCGGCTATATCAGTGATATCGGCCTGCCAAAGCCGTGGTCGGACATGGATTTCGCCGCCTGGATGGAAGTCTATCTCGGCGGCCGCTGGCACGCGTTCGACCCGCGCAACAACGCGCCGCGCATCGGCCGCATCCTGATTGCCTCCGGACGCGATGCCGCCGATGTGCCGCTGACCCACATTTTCGGGCCGGGCGCGCTGGCTGGCTTCAAGGTCTGGACGGACGAGGTCGTCGAATAGCCCGCGCCGCCCTTTTGAACAACTGACCTTGTGAACAACTGGGCGCTTCAGGCGTTGTGAGAGCTGTGGAGCGTGGGCGGACGCTCCGCCAATCTCGGGGCATCAACCAGGGCAGCACACCATGGCGGCGCATGGCGGGTCGAAAAAAGTGATCTATGCGGCGCTCGCCGGAAATCTTGCGATCGCACTGACCAAATTCGCCGCTGCCTTGTTCACGGGCAGCTCGGCAATGCTCTCGGAAGGCGTCCACTCGCTCGTCGATACCGGCAATGGCAGCCTGCTGCTTTACGGCATGCACCGTGCCGCGCGCCCGGCCGACCGCACGCATCCGCTCGGCCATGGCCGCGAGCTGTACTTCTGGAGCTTCATCGTCGCGCTCCTTGTCTTTGCACTGGGCGCCGGCATATCGTTCTACGAAGGCGTGATGCACATCATGGCGCCGGAGCCGATCGCCAACGCCAAGGTGAACTACGCTGTCCTCGGCCTTTCCTTCCTCTTCGAAGGCACCTCTTGGCTGGTGGCGCTGAAGGAATTCCGCCACCAAAAAGGCAGCCACGGCTGGCTCGAGGCGGTGCAGCTCAGCAAGGATCCGAGTGTCTACACCGTACTCTTCGAGGACAGCGCGGCACTTCTCGGCCTCGTTGTCGCCTTCGCCGGCATATTGGCGGCGGAACTGCTGGACATGCCGAAGCTCGACGGCGCCGCGTCGATCGGCATCGCGCTGATCCTGGGCGGGACCGCGATCTTCCTGGCGCGCGAAAGCAAGAGCCTGCTGCTCGGCGAGCCGGCCTCGCCCGAGGTGCAAACAGAGGTGCTGGCCATCGTCCAGCAGGACCCGGCGGTGCAACGGGCAAATGGCGTGCTGACGCTGCATATGGGTCCGCAGGAGATCGTCGCCGCTTTGAGCATCGAGTTCGAGGATCATTTGTCGGCGCCGGAGATAGAGACCTGTGTCGAGCGCCTCGAGACGCGGCTGAAAGCGGAGATGCCGGAGGTGACGCGGCTGTTCGTCAAGCCGCAGACCACCGGCACCTGGGAACGCCGGAGCAAGGCCTTGGCGGCGTCCGGAGGGGAACCGGCCTGAGGAAATGGCTGCGCCATCGGGCAGTCCCGGTTATGATTGCGGGCAAAAGCTCCAGGAGGAACGAAGATGAAAATCGACGGCGCGTGTCATTGTGGCGCTATCACTTACGAGGCCGAAGTCGATCCGGAAAAGACCACCATTTGTCACTGCATCGATTGTCAGAAGCTAACCGGAACGGCCTTTCGCGTCACCGTGCCGGCGTCCGAGGACAATTACAGGATCACCAAGGGCACGCCGAAGATCTACATCAAGACCGGTTCGAGCGGCGCCAAGCGCGCCCAGGCATTTTGCGGTGAGTGCGGCTCGCATCTCTACGCCACGTCGGCGGGCGAGGGACCGAAGGTTTACGGTATCAGGGTCGGCACGGCACGGCAGCGCGAGCAACTGGTGCCGAGAAAGCAGATCTGGCACCGCTCGGCGCTGCATTGGCTGCCGGAATTCGAAGGCACAACCATCATCGAGGAGCAGTAGCGCCAGACCGGGGCGAAGCCTCCGGTTCCGGCGCAGCTCTCAATCGTCGCCTTCGACGACCCTTAGCCTCAACTGCCCGGTTTTCGAATCGGCGACGCGCGGGCTGCTTTCCGCTTTTGCTCCGCTGCCATTCGAACCAGCGGTGTCCTCCGCCGGCTGCACGCCAAACTCCAGCGCCTCGATCTTTTGTCCGCGCCTGGTCACCTTCGATGTCGAGACCAGAATGTCGTCGATATCCTTGGCCGATTGGCCAAAATGCGTCTGCAATTTGCGCACCCGCTCGTCTAGCCGGGAGACGTCTTCCATCAGCCGGATAACCTCGCCCTGGATCAGGTGTGCCTGCTCGCGCATGCGGGCATCCTTGAGGATCGCCTGGATGACCTGGATCGACAGCATCAAAAGCGATGGCGAGACGATGACGATCCGTGAGCGATGCGCCTTCTGGACAACGGCCTCGAAATTCTCGTGGATTTCGGCGAACACCGATTCCGAAGGCACGAACATGAAGGCGGTGTCCTGCGTCTCGCCCTGGATCAGGTATTTTTCGGAAATATCGCGGACATGCACCTCGATGTCGCGGCGGAAAGCCTGTGCGGCGGTCTTCTGCAGTTCGGCGCCTTCGGCGGCCCGGATGGCATTCCAGGCCTCGAGCGGAAACTTTGCATCGATGGCAAGCGACGGTGCGCCGTTCGGCATCTTCACCAGGCAGTCGGGCCGGCTGCCATTCGACAAGGTCGCCTGGAATTCATAGGCGCCGTGCGGCAATCCGTCGGCGACGATGGCTTCCATACGCGACTGGCCGAAGGCGCCGCGCGTCTGCTTGTTGGAAAGGATCGCCTGCAATTGCACGACCTGGCCGGCCAGCGACTGGATGTTGCCTTGCGCGATATCGATGACCGCCAGCCGTTCCTGCAGCTTGGCGAGGCTCTCATGCGTCGATCTCGTCTGCTCGGTCATGGTCTGGCCCAGGCGGCCGGTCATGGCATCGAGACGCTGGCCGATCGACTGTGTCAGTTCCGCCTGGCGCGCCCCGAACACTTCGGCGATGGCGCCCATGCGGCCCTGCATTTCCGCCTGGCTTGCCAAGATGCCGGCCATCCGCACCTCGGCGTCGCGGGCGTGGTCGGCGGCTTCGGCGGCCGCCACTGCACGCGCCTTGGCCGATCGCCAGAGCGCAACGACGAGCGCCACGAACAGTCCAAGGAACAGCATTGCGCCGAAACCCAGGGCATGGCCGAGCGTGATCGTGGTGGCGCCTAGGCGGGCGACAGGTTCGGACAGGATGGTGGCCAGATCGTTCATGTCGACAGCATAGATGATTCGGTCTGCCAGCACAGATCAAAACGTGAACGACCCGAAGGCGCCCCGGTTGACGCTTTTCCTGCGAGGTCTTAGGTGAGACGCCATGTCGATCAAGCCGCTTATCATCCTTCCCGATCCCGTCCTGCGTCAGGTTTCAAAACCGGTCGAGCGTGTCGACGGGGATTTGCGCAAACTGGCCGGCGACATGCTGGACACCATGTATGACGCGCCCGGCATCGGCCTCGCAGCGATCCAGGTCGGCGAACCCTTGCGCATGCTGGTGATCGACCTGGCCAAAGAGGACGAGACGCCGGCACCGCACGTCTTCATCAATCCCGAAATCCTCGAAAGCTCCGACCAGCGTTCGGTCTACGAGGAAGGCTGCCTGTCGATCCCGGATTACTATGCCGAGGTCGAGCGTCCGGCGGCGGTGCGGGTGAAGTTTCTCGACCGCGACGGCAAGCTGCAGGAGATCGAGGCCGAGGGGCTGATGGCGACCTGCCTGCAGCATGAAATCGACCACCTCAACGGCGTGCTGTTCATCGATTACATCTCCAAGCTGAAGCGCGACATGGTGGTCAAGAAATTCAAGAAGCTCGCCAGGGACAAGGCGCCGGGCAAGATGGTGGGGTAGGCGTCGACGAATGCCCCTGCGTGTCATCTTCATGGGTACGCCCGAATTCTCCGTGCCGACGCTGCGGGCGATTGCCGGGGCCGGGCACGAGTTGGCAGCCGTCTACACGCAGCCGCCGCGCGCCGGCGGCCGGCGCGGGCTCGAACTGACGCCGTCGCCGGTGCAGCGCGAGGCGGAGCGGCTTGGCATCGAGGTGCGGTCGCCGGTGTCGCTGAAGGGCGAGGCGGAGCAGGAGGCGTTCCGCGCCTTAGGTGCCGACGTCGCCGTGGTCGTCGCCTACGGGCTGCTCCTCCCCAAACCCATTCTCGAGGCGCCGCGGCTCGGTTGCCTCAACGGCCACGCATCGCTGCTGCCGCGCTGGCGCGGCGCTGCCCCTATCCAGCGCGCCATCATGGCCGGCGATACCGAAACGGGCATGATGGTGATGCGGATGGAGGAAGGCCTCGACACCGGCCCGGTGGCAATGGTTGAAAAATGCGCCATTGGACCCGACATGACGGCCGGCGATCTGCACGATCGGCTGATGGTCTTGGGTGCTTCGCTGATAGTGCAAGCGCTCGAACGGCTGGAGCGGAATACGCTGACATTTACCACACAGGCGGAGGTGGGGGTGACCTACGCCAAGAAAATCGATAAATCGGAGACTCGCATAGACTGGCTGCGACCTGCCGGCGACGTGCACAACCAGATTCGCGGCCTGTCGCCCTTTCCCGGTGCATGGTGCGAGGCCGAAATCGGCGGCCGCGTGGAACGGCTGAAACTGCTTCGCTCGACGCTCTCGCAAGGCGCCGGCGAACCGGGAGGAATTCTCGATGACCGGCTGACGGTCGCCTGCGGGTCAGGCGCGATCAGGCCGGTCGAAGTTCAACGTGCGGGCGGAAGGCCCATTGCCGCGCAGGAGTTTCTGCGCGGGGCCAAGCTCGAAAAAGGAATGAAATTGTCATGAGCATGATGTCCATACGCGCGGCGACGCCGCGGGACCGCGAGGCGATCCGCCTTGTCGAAGAACACGCATTCGGCCAGCAGACGGAGGCCGGACTGGTCGACGCGCTGGTCACCGGCGGTGATGCCGTCGTCGAACTGGTGGCGGACGAAGACGGGCAAGTGGTCGGCCATATCCTGTTTTCACGGCTTTTCGTGCAGAATGGCGGCAAGAGCTTCCCGGCGGTGGCTTTGGCTCCTTTGGCGGTCGAGCCGTCGTTCCACGGCACCGGCATCGGAGGTGCGCTGGTCCGCGAGGCGCATATCCGCCTGAAGGCTGCTGGCGAGACGCTCGCCGTGGTGCTCGGCGATCCGGCTTACTATGGCCGTTTCGGCTACAGCCGCGCCCGTGCAGCAAAATTCGAGAGCGAGTACCAAAGCGAGGCTTTGCAGGCGCTTGCCTGGGGCGAGGCGCCGGAGACCGGCATGCTGGTCTACGCCTCGGCCTTCGGCTCAGCCCTCGCCGCCTGATTTCGCCTCGATCCGGGAATGCCGCGTTTTCGCCTCGACATCGAATATGACGGCAGTCTCTTCGCCGGCTGGCAGCGCCAGGCCAACCAGCCTTCGGTGCAGCAGGCGATCGAGCGGGCGATCGAGAAGTTCTGTGGCGAGCAGGTTTCGCTGCGCGCCGCCGGCCGCACCGATGCTGGCGTCCATGCGACCGCTCAGGTGGCGCATGTCGATCTGATCAAGGCATGGCCCGGCGACAAGGTGCGCGACGCAGTCAACGCGCATCTGCAAGCGGCCAAGGTGCGCATCGCCATCCTGAAGGCCGCAGTCGTGCCGGATGGCTTCGATGCGCGTTTCTCGGCGATCGGCCGCCATTACCTCTACCGCATCGTCAATCGCCGCGCGCCGGCGGCGCTCGACAAGGGCAAGATCTGGTGGGTACCGAAGCAGCTCGATGCCGGTGCCATGCACGAGGCGGCAAAGGTGCTGGTTGGCCGGCATGATTTCACCACCTTCCGCTCGACCCAGTGCCAAGCCACCAGTCCCGTCCGCACGCTCGACCGGCTGGATGTCAGCCGCACCGGCGATTTCATTGAGGTCCGCGCTTCGGCGCGGTCATTCCTGCACAACCAGGTGCGCTCGATGGTCGGCTCGCTCAAACGTGTCGGCGAAGGCGGCTGGACTGTTGCCGACCTCAAGGCGGCGCTTGAGGCGCGCGACCGTGCGGCCTGCGGTCAGGTGGCGCCGCCCGACGGGCTGTTTCTCGTCGGCGTCGATTATCCGACGCCTGGCTGATCCGGAACGCTGATCCCGAGCAGCGCCTGCAGGCCGAACAGGACGATCAGCGACGCCACGAACATGCCGGCAAAAACGGCGCTGCCGGTGGCCGCACCCCTGCCGATCGCAACGTTGGTCATCCGCCAGGTCAAGACCATCGACAGCGCGAACAACAGCAGCGACACGAGTCCGGAGACTTCGTTGGCCGACGTCAGGAAGAGCCGGATCAACGCCGATGGCAGCATCATCCAGGCGATGATCGCCGAGGCCCAATTGCTGGCCACGACATAATGGACGAATCGGCCGCCGACGCCGACCCGCGGCGCCACCAGGGCGAGGCCTATGAGCGGCAGCACCCAGGCGCCGATATCGACGGTTGCCAGGCGGATCAACATGCTGAAACGGCCGACGAATGCGTTGGGATCGCCGATCTCGTTGGCAATACCGACCCAGCCGACGATCAGTGCCGGCGCCGCGACGACAATGGCAAAAAAGGAGTTCCAGAAACCGTCCGCCGAAAGGTCGAGCAGGCGAAATCCATCGGCTTTGCCGAGCATCAGCCGCCAGGCACCGGCAAGCGAAGCGTAGGTTTCATCCGCTGAAAGCATCACTAGGATATGTCCTGCGCAAACCAGTCTTCAACGAAGCGCAGATAAATCTGCGTCAGCGTCTCGAGGTCGGCAATCGCCACGCGTTCGTCGACCATGTGCATGGTCTTGCCGACCAGTCCGAATTCGACCACCGGACAATAATCCTTGATGAAGCGGGCATCGGAGGTGCCGCCGGAGGTGGAGAGCGCCGGCTTCCTGCCGGTCACCGCCTTGATCGAGCCGCCAAGCGTCTCGATCAACCTGTCGTCGCGTGTCAGGAAAACGTGGCTCGGTCCGTCGCGCCAGACGATCTCGTAGTCGACCGGCGTCTTCTTGCCGGCGCGGTATTTCTTGCGTTTCGCCGCCCGGTCGAGGCGGTTGTGGATCTCGGCCTGGATCGTCTCGGCGGTCCATGTGTCGTTGAAGCGAATATTAAAGGTAGCCGCCGCCTTCGCCGGGATGACGTTGGTGGCAGGATTGCCGACATCGATGGAGGTCACCTCAAGATTGGTCGGCTGGAAATCCCTTGTTCCGTTGTCGAAGACGGGGTGAAGCAAGGCGTCGACCAGCGTCACAAGGCCGCGCACCGGGTTGTCGGCTAGCTGCGGATAGGCGGCGTGGCCCTGGCGGCCGTTGACGACGACCGTGCCGGAGAGCGAGCCGCGCCGGCCGATCTTGATCATATCGCCGAGCGCATCGGGATTGGTCGGCTCGCCGACGATCGCAGCATGCCATTTCTCGCCCTTGGCAGCCGCCCATTCGAGCAGTTTCGTCGTGCCGTTGATCGCCGGCCCTTCCTCGTCGCCGGTGATCAGCAGCGAGACCGACCCCTTCGGGCCGCCCTTCTGCGCGATATGTCGCGCTACCGCCGCGACGAAACAAGCAATGCCGCCCTTCATGTCGACGGCGCCGCGGCCGAACATCTCGCCATTGGCGATCTCGGCGCCAAAGGGTGGGTGCGTCCAGGCTGTTTCATCGCCCACCGGCACCACATCGGTATGACCGGCAAACATCAGATGCGGGCCGTTGCCGGAACGCCGCGCGTAAAGGTTCTCTATGTCAGGTGTGCCGGATTCGGAAAACACCGGGCGCTCGACGGCAAAGCCGAGCGGCTTCAACATTTCTTCCAGCGCGCTCAGCGCACCGCCTTCGGCGGGCGTCACGGAAGCGCAGCGGATGAGAGCAGCCAGATTTCTGGTCGGATCGGTAGGCAGCGTCATGGGCAAAAGCGATAGTCGAAAGCGCAAGGCCTGTCACGGCCAGACATAAGGGCCAGCCATGCCGCCGACATTATGGTTTTCATGCCGTATGATTGCGGCAAAGGCCTCTCGACCAAGGCAGGGCCATTGCATGGTCACGCGTGGCAAGACAATCGTAATCGCAGGTGCCGGCAGTATCGGATGCTACGCCGGCGGCTGCCTGATACTTGCCGGGCGAAAGGTGGTTCTGCTGGCGCGGCCTCGCATCGAGAAGGCGCTGCAAAAAGGTGGATTGCGCATCACCGACCGTGATGGCCGCGACCGATCCGTCAAGCCGGAGGCATTGTCGGTCACCGCCGATCCGGCCGCGGCATTCCCCGGTGCCGATGTCATCCTGGCAACGGTCAAGAGCGGCGCGACGCAGGACATGGCCGGGCTTATTGCGGCCCATGCCCGACCGGATGCGGTGATACTCAGTCTGCAGAACGGCGTCGACAATGCCGATAAATTGCGAGCCCATCTCACCGCCCGGCGGGTGCTCGCGGGCATGGTGCCGTTCAACGTGGTCCAATCGGCGGAGGGCGAATTGCCGCTTCGCCTGCACCGCGCCAGCGGCGGCAAGGTGATGATCGAACAGGGCGCGACAGGCCTTGACGAACTGCTCGACGTCGAGGGCTTTGCCGTCGCCACGCATGGCGACATCGAAGCGGTGCTATGGGGCAAGCTGCTGCTCAACCTCAACAACGCGCTGGTGGCGCTTTCCGGCCTGCCGCTGGTGGCAGAGCTTGCCGATCGCCGCTGGCGGCTGATCCTGGCCGGCCAGATCGACGAAGCATTGGCGGCAATGACGGCGACAGGCATCGAACCCGCTCGCATCGCCGGCCTGCGTCCCGCGCTGCTGCCGAAAGTGCTTCGCCTGCCCGACTGGCTGTTCAAGTTCTTGGCGCGGCGGATGCTTGCCATCGATCCGGCCGCGCGTTCGTCGATGTGGGATGACCTTCAGCGCCGCCGGCCGACGGAGATCGGCGAACTGCAAGGCGCGGTCCTGCGTTTGGCCGAAAAGGCCGGCACGCCGGCACCTTTGCTGAAGCGCGTGGCGGCACTGGTGCGCGCGGCCGAGCAGGAGAGAAGCGGATCGCCCTGCCTGTCGCCGGAAGCCGTTGTCGCGACCGTCAGATCGTAGCCCGCACAGGCGCCCAGTAACGACCCTTGCCGGTGCGCTTGGCTTCGTACAGCGCATGGTCGGAACAGGTGAGCAGGATTTCCGGATCGCCGCCGTCGGCGGGTGCGAAGGCGCTGCCGACGCTCAAGCCGACATGGATGGCGGAACCGACCCCGAGGTCGAAAGGCACCGAGACCTTTTCGATGGCCCGCTTTGCCAGGTAGGTGGCCTCGATCTCCGAGGTTGCGGGCAAAAGGATGACGAATTCATCGCCGCCAATGCGGAAGACCACGTCCCCCGGACGGAAGCCGCGCTTCAATCGTTCGGCCACCTTGCGCAGCAGCACGTCGCCGACGGCGTGGCCAAAACGGTCGTTGACCTGTTTGAAACCGTCGAGATCCATGCTGAGCACTGCAAACGGCTTGCCGCCATTGGCGGCCGGCGCCGCAAGGTCGCGGCACATGTCGCGCAATTTCTCCTGCAGGAAGATGCGGTTTGGCAGGCCGGTCAGCGCGTCCTTGATGGCCAGGTCGCGATTGTCCAGTTCGGCGCGGATCATGCGGGCATTGATTGCGTGGTTCTGAAGCAGCACGATGATGACGCCGACCACATAGAACGGCGTTTGAATTCCGACGATCGGCATTCCGGGCGCCGCAGAAAACAATGCGCCGACCACGTAAGGCAGGCTTACGGCCAACATGACGAATATGGCGAAGCGCGGGGTCGCCGCATTGCGTGACGACACCACGCCGACGACGCCTGCGACATTCAAGGCGGCAAGTACGGAAAGCGCCATATTCCCGCTGGCAACACAGCCATAGCAGCCGAGGCCGAAAACGACCGACCAGACGCCGCTGGCTGCCATCAGGCCCGCCAGCGGCCCTTTCGAGCCGCGCCTGCGGGCCTGCTCGCATTCCCGCATCAGCAGAACGCGGACGGTGAAAAGCATCAGGTCGGCGGCAATCCAGGCGTAGGGCCACCAATCCCCGGTGGCAAGAGCGGCGCTGACCGCAACCAACAGAACGCTGATGGTGCCGAACAGGACTGCGAATTTGCGGTCGAAGGTGGTGTCGAGAAGCCGGGCGCGGACAGCTTCCGGTTCCAATTTCATCGGCGAAGAGAACCAGGCAAACAGGCGAGCGGCGGCGCTCCACGTTTTGCGCGGCTCCTTGGTGGTCAGGGATAGGTCGCTTGCCAGTCGAGCGCTCCGTGCCGGTCGACACAGTCTTCGCCGGCATGCTGGGCCAGGGTGATTAACATTCGCTTAGAGCATCCGGCGCAAAACCGGGCTTTCGGAACTCCCCGCTCCGCCGCTCTGGAGTATCCGTGTTGGTCAAGGGAGAGATGGTGTCCAGGTCCGATTGTCCCTGAGTAGTGCGTTTGCGAGGATGATGAGCTTTCGC
>NZ_JAMYPW010000043.1:0-57286 GCF_040320565.1 Mesorhizobium sp. M0664 | reverse complement strand
GCAAGCTCGAAAGCGCTTGACCTCAACATGCCGAATAGAGAAGTGCTTCAGGACTGCTGCAACCCGGACTTTTTCAACACTATCGGTCTTCAGATGCCGTTCGGGATGTTCCTGCCGCCGATCGCGCGAGGCATAGTAAAGTACCGCCGGCGGCGGTTGCCCGCCGAATGGCCGGTCATCCCTGACATAGGTCCAGATGCGGCCGGTATCGGTCTTGCACTTCGCCAAAATCGGCACTGTGGTGTCGTCTCCATGAAGCCGCTCGGCGGTAAGCACATGCGTCTCGACCAGCGCATGCACCGGCTTCAGCGCCGCGGCACAGGCTCCGACCTGGTCCGCTAGCGTCGACAGGCTGAGGGCGATGCCCTCGCGGGCATAGCGCTCCTTTGTCGGTTCAGCGGCTGGTGCTGGGCGAACTTCTCGAACAGGATCATCGCCAAAAGGTTTGGTCCGGCAAAGCCGCGCGGGGTCACGTGGAAGGGCGCCGGCGGCTGCGTAATCTTCTCGCAGTCGCGGCAGGTAAACTCACATGGGCCCGTCAATGTAGAGTGGGTTCAAAAACGCATGTTCGGCACTCCCATCGATCCAGTATCCAGGCTCGAGCTCAACATCTGACTGGAGCACTTCCACCAGTCCAAACTCACATACGGTCGCCGCTTTTTATCGGCCGCACCAAAATCCCTCTTTCGTAGGCGGAGGCTCGGTAGGACAAAACCCTTCTTCTCGTCGGCGCGTGACGCCATATTCACCCTTCGGTTTGTCCTGTCTGGATCTGCCCGCACCACTGCGGGAGATTGAGGCGATTTTCATCAATCAGGTTGCCTTCAGCTTTGCGCCTTCAATGACCACTCCATGAACGGCATATTTCCAGAGAGCTACAAGAAGCTTTCTTGCCAGCGCGACTATCGCGGTTTTCTTCCCGCCCCCCCCGTTTCGTTGCACGCGCTCCATGAACCATGTGCTGAGGGCCGAATTCGGCTGATCGTGTAGCCATAGCCATGCCAGCTGGATCATGACTGTCCGAAGTCGCGGGTTACCAGCCTTCCCGACACCTTGTTCATGATCTACAGAGCCACTCTGCCAAGGGGTAGGCGCCAGGCCAGCATAGGCAGCGTCTTGGCGGCGATTATCGAAGCTGCGGAAGAGCCCCTCCGACCAGAGAACCGCAGCGACTTCAGCACCAATACCCTTAAGCTGCACGATCATGGACGCCGGGTTTGGCATAGAGTCGCTCGCGACATTGAGCAACGCGTCCCGTTCTGCTTCAACCTCCTTGATCTGTGCGAGGAGGATTTCGAGACGATCAAGTTCCCGTAAAATCTGTGCTTTAACTTGACGTGGCAGCGGGTGTCCGTCGCCCGTTCGCAATTCCTCCAGTCGAGCGCGGCGATTTCGGTAGATCGGTTCGTAGTCGCCAATTCCTTGTGCGAACAGCAAGCCTTTGATCCGGTTTACGTGCAGGATTCTCTCTGCGATCAGCGTCTTTCGCTCTCGGCAGATTCGACGACGATCCTCTTCATCACGAGTGGAACCCTGACCATCGCACACACCCTTGGTTCACCTCGCTTGTAGGCCAGAAGCGTCCGCACCAAGGTTTCCCCATCAATTTTATCGGTCTTCGCCCGCCGATGTTTTCGGGACGTCAGAACCGAAGCAGGATCAACTACCCAGCTTTCTATTCCATTCTTCTCAAGTGTGCGGTGGATTCAGAATCCGTCGAGACCGGCTTCTTGGATGACGACCACGGGGTACGTTTTGCCGGTGCGCGATCGCCCCTTCTGTTGGAGTTCTGCGAGTCTTTTCAGGAGATCCGCAACGTCGCCTCCCAGAACTGAGTGCTTCGCATTTTCTCTCCCCCTCCCGGCGAAAGAGATCCTCACCCGGGGGGGTACCCACGAGACGTAGAGGGTGCATGTTCTGAGGTCGTTTCAAAGAATGGTGGTGTCGGAACGGCGAATGCGAACATGACCATACCGCGATGGGCCATAGCACAGCGGATGACGAACGGGGGGATGCCGCCTTAGGTCGGGCGACGGCCCCTGAGATGGCAGGGGATGAGGCAGCCGGAATCGAGCGCTGCCTGGCGGCCCTTGGCGCTGGCGAGACGGCTCTCGGCCATCTCCGTGCCGACGATCGCCGCAAGCCTCTGGCGTATCGGACCTTCGAGCAGCGCTACCTCCTTGCGGTTGGCCTCCTGCAGTTCGTGGCGGCGATCGGCGATCCCTGGTTCGGCGAAACCCGCGTCGATGAGCGCCTGGAGGGCGTCTGCGGGCGGGGTGAAGGCGAATGTCAATTGCATTTTCGAGAGCCAGGCATGAACGACGGCGCCCTCGGCCGCCCCCTCAGACCAGAGCCAATCCGCGGCAATGAACCAGCTGCCAGGCTTCAGCACGCGGAGAACCTCTGAGTAGACCGCCAGTTTGTCGGCGATGTGCACCATCGCGTCCTTGGAGAAGACCAGGTCGAAGCTGGCATCAGCAAACGGGAGCTTCCCCGTCGTGACCAGCTGGAAGGTGACGCGCCCGGTGAGGCCCTTCTTCGCCGCTAGGTCTCGGGCCAAGTCGATCAGCTGCGGCTCGACATCGATGCCGATGACCGCAGCCGCGCCGTGCTTGGCCGCAAGCAGCACGTCGATGCCGCCTAGGCCGGAACCGATGTCGAGAACGCGGCGGCCGCAAAGGTCGATGCCCTCCAGCATCTGCGCGACCTCCTCCGGCCCGCCCGGCGAAAGGATGCCCTCGCCCCAGATGAATTCCAAGGCATCGGTCAGATTCGCAGGATACTGCATCGTTGGCTCTCCAGTGACGGGAAGGATTGGGATGATTTTGTCGTCCGGCGAGCCCGATCTGCTGGCTGCTCTGGCTGCGCGGGATGTCGTCCCGGACGAAGGACCCGTTGAGGATCGTCACTGGTCCGGTATGCATTCCCCCAACCTTATCCGTCGGCGCCTGTCCACATCGCCACCATGAAAGGGTCATCGGCTGGGGGAGCGAAACGTCGCGATAGATGATCAGCGGGCGGGCAGTGCGTGAGCCGTAGCTCTGCATCCAAGCGTGATCCGTGAAGACGAAGCCCGAAAGTTGTTCGCCGAAACACTGTACCATATCGTTGCGTTCAAATTCGCCATGCATAAGCAACATCGGAGCGGATCTCCTCCTGCCAGCCGACGGCATTTTCCATCTCGCGCTTAATGAAAGCTTCATATCAGACAGTAACGACGATGTTCCCAACGTGGCGCTTTTCCATGAAAGCCTGTTGGGCCTTTGCAAGATCCGGCAGTGTATACTCCGCTGCGAGGAGAGGCCTCAGGAAGCCACGTTCAATCAGATCGACCAATCGCCTTGCTGTTCCCGGCGGCACGATCGTCGCACCGGTCAGTTGAAGATCCTTGTAGATGAGTTGCCTGAGGTCAAAATCGACTATTGGTCCCGAAATGGCGCCGGAACTCGAATAGCGTCCACCGTGTCGCAAGGCGCGGACGAGATGGTCGAAGATACGGCCTCCCACCACGTCGAGCGCCACGTCGACGGCGCCGCCGGCCGCCGTTCGGATCGCCTCGGACATTTCCGGCGTCTCGCGATCGACCACGGCATCGGCGCCAAGCTTCCTCAAAACGCTCGATTTGGACCGTGATGCGATAGCGATGATCCGAGCTCCGCGCAATCGGCATAACTGGATCGCTGCAGTTCCCACGCCCCCGGAAGCGCCGGAGATTACCACGGTTTCTGCCGGCCTCAGGCGCGTGCGCGCCACCAAATTCTCTGCCGTGGCGTAGGCGCAAGGGAACGTTGCGAGTTGGGCGTCGGACAAATCACAGTCAACGCGAAGCGCGTTTTCGGCGCGTATAGTCGTGAATTCAGAAAAGCCTCCGTTGCATTCCGATCCGAAGTAGATGGCGCTCGAAGGATTCATCCAGTGTCCCGAACCGAGAAGCCAAGGATCCACGATGACCCTTTCACCAATCCGAGTAGAACTCACGCCATCACCGACCGCAGCGATCCTGCCCGCCACGTCGGAGCCTTGAATAAGCGGGAAGCTTATCGCAGAGCTTCCCCAACTGCTTGTGTCGAACTGGGCCTCGGCAAATCCGGCGCTTCCGGTAATGGGCGTAATGCCGCCAGTGACACGCTTGGAATACCAAGCCGTGCGCGTATTGATGTCGGCGTTGTTCAAGCCGCATGCGCCGACTTGGATGAGCACTTCTCCGGCGCGCGGCGTCGGAACGGGCCAATCTTCACGATATTCAAGCTTGTCAAGACCGCCGTGACCAGTGAGGATGACGGCACGCATCGATCTCTTCAGATTCATAAGTGCTCCTCAAAGCTTGTCGAGAGCGGCATACCGGCTCGTCGAGAATTCCGTTGCCCGGGCGCCTCCAGGGCGGTCAATATGTCTGGCGCCGTCCAGGAACCGGATCGAGGCGAGGTGATGGCTAAGCCAACTCGCCAGCGGTTTCCTGGTCGCATGATGTCCATTGTTCGATTGCGCGCAAGGATCGCACCCTAGCACTGCATGTACAGGCGGAATATCGGGGTTTTCGGGAAGAACGTTGGGTTGCCCGGTTTCCTGGCGAGGGCGATCTGCCACCGCAAAGCCCGTCAGGAGAGCTATTGCGATCACGACCGCACCGTGAACATCTACCAAAGCGGCAAATCGCCGCTTATTAGCCACGGGCGCGCCCTGGGCCACCCTGAAAAAGCTGGCGAGCATCACAAAGCCTATGGCCTTCGACCTCCTTTGGGTCCCATAGGAAGGTCGGGGGCCTGTTGAGCGTCGCAGGGTCTCATTCATACGTCAGAACCTTCGTGGTATTGCGCGCGGCTGCGGGACGATTAGCTTCTGTGAGTGTTCTTCCAGCGGACGCTGGACGCTCAGGAGGTGAGTCGTCGCCACAGTTTGTGCGAGCTTGAGAATCCGAACGACTTACTGCAACTCGCGCGCACGTCCGGCGCCATTCCCAGTTTCCCAGATCGAGTCGAAATTGCGCAACATCACTTCCGCAACGCTGAAGGTTTGCTTTCCTTGACGGGAAGTCAGGCGAGCGTCGATGTCGGGATAGATAAAGAAGGGAAGGGAAATTCGTTCGGTCGGACCAGTGTGCACGACCTGATGGGGCGTGCTCTTGAATCGGTCGTCGCTCAAGGCTTGAAGCATGTCGCCCAGATTGACAACGAGACTGTCGGGCAAGCTCGGCGCCGGCACCCAGCTCCCCCCGAACCACACCTGCAAGGAGCGCATGGGGAGTTCCTCCTGCAGCAGCAGCGTAAAGAACCCGTTGTCGGTATGCTTTCCGGCCGTGCCGCCAGTAGACGGATACCGGATCACGCGTTGCAGGACCGTCGGCGGGTTGAAATGGCGTTGGAACCAGCCCTCTTCCATGTCGAGCAGGTGGGCCAGCGCGATCCCGAGCTGCGGCACGACGTCATTGACCACGGTAGCCTGCAAAGCAAGCAGGCTTTGAGCGAAACCAGGAGCCAACGCGTCATCCGGAAGGCGTGTGCAACCTGCAAACGGACGCCGGTCGCCTTCGTTCTCAATTCCGAGGTCGAACATTTCTTTCGGATCGGGGCCGGCCTCGGGATGTAGCACCTCTCCGTACAAGGGACTGTATCCACGGGCAGTAGCAGGGTACACGTCTTGGGCAGAGTGACCGAAACGTTCCTTTGTCGACTGTGGCAACGCGAAGAACCGCCGGGAGGCCTGGATCGCTTCTGCGATCTGTTCTTTCGGGATTCCGTGCTCAAGGTAGAAGAACCCGTAGTGCTCGCAGGCCAGGCGCAAGCGCTCGCATTCTTCATGTCGCGTTGCATCGGATGACAGTTTCGCCAGTGAGATTTGCGGTAGCGTGGTCATAGCTGCTCCTCCGTTGGTGCGTTGGCGTTAGGGGTCGCCTGGAAAACCCAATAATGTGCGCCCTCCTCCGCGATGTATTTAGCGTCGTTTAGACACTGTACCGTCACAAGGACGCCCGCATCCTGCAGACGCCTTACCTCCTTTTCAAAGGATGTGGCCTCCGCATAGCTCTTGCGGGTGCTTACGATTACGAATCCATTTGGGCGCGTCACGCGCGCGAGTTCGCGCAGTGCGTCCGGTCGGATGTGCCCGAGCGTGAAGACGCCGCAGCAGATGGTGATGTCATAGCTCGCGCTGGCGTGGTCTGAGAGCGGCCCGTTAAGGTCGACATCGCCTTGGACATGGCGGTAGACGCGGGTTTGCCGGGCTTTTTCCGCCATTTCCTGGGAGAGGTCGATCCCGTCGATCAACCGGAAGCCGAGGCGTTTCAGTTCCACGCCGACGAGGCCCGTTCCGCAGCCAGCGTCCAGGATTGCAATGGCAGTTCGCTCGCTGGCCAAGTAGGCCGTCTGCACGGCACCCGCCAGTTCAGCCACGATCATCGGTCCGCAGTACCCGTCGCGGCCGACATCCAACTCGTAGGAACTGGCCCATCCGCGATAGAAGTGAGCCAAGCGACCGATGTCACCATCGAGGGCATGGGAATCCTTGATGCGCTTTCGCGCAGCTTGCTCCAGTATCGTCTGCTGCTCGCGGGTGTTCATGACAGTTCCTCCGTACAGGGGCAGATGAGATGCGGTATAGTCGTCGGCGGCGCAGAGGCTGCGGCTGGATCTACAAGCTGTTCGTTGTCGTACTGCCCATTATGGCTGTCCGACCAAGCGGAAGCGCCTACGCTCCAGGTGATCGCGTCGTAAATCAGGACGTCGCTCAGGCCCATGCCCCGACCGAGATCAAACGCCTCGTTGAGGATCAGGCGATTGACGTGAGTGAGCTCGCCCACCAGAGACTTGAGCAACCCAATCTGGACATCGCTAAGCGGAACGTCTTCGAGCGGAAACACATGCTCGCGCTTCGGTTTGATCCGTCCGACGGGGTCGGTCAGGAATTCTTGGTCAGGCGGATACCCAGGGTCGGCACCGTATTTGGAGGGCGCGCGATAGCCCGGCACTTGCAGTCGAACGCCGAAGCCCACCTCCGCCAGCTCGATGACTCTCAGGTGGCTGTCGTATCGGTCGAACTTCCGTGCCGCCTCGCTGTACCGCTTTTCGACCGCCCGCCCGATCGGCAGTCCCACGCCGAGTTCGTCGGCCAATTGGACAGTCAGGCCCACATCCTTCACTGTGATCTCTAGGGTGCAGGATGGATCGTAGCTGCCATCCAGGAGAAACGGAGCGAACTGCTCGATTGCAACGGAGTTCGCGGACGAGCCGACAAACTTGCGCCACGCCTGCTGCGCTGGAACGCCCTCGCGCACGCTTCGGCAGAGCGCGTGGCCGCTCGCAACGGCTGCAGCGTAGAAAAGTAAGTTCGTCAGTAATTTGACCGACTGGCCCTGACCGATGTCTCCGACATGGAAGGATATGGCTCCCATGGTTTGCAACACCGCCTCGCAACGCACATAAGCCTCCGTTGGCCCGCCAACAAAGAAGCTTACATTGGCAAAATCGACGCCCATATGGGACAAGTTGCTGACGGGCGCTTCTAGCGAATACACGCCAATTGCTGCGGCCCGGCGGGCGATCTCGATCGTGTTGTGGTAGTCGGTGGTGGACATGTCGATCCACACGCTACCCGGTGGCATTCCGGCCAAGGCGCCTTGCTCGCCCGTCATGTTGTCAAAGACGTCCTGTGGCAGCGGCAGGCAACTGATGACAATGCCGCAATCGCGGGCCGCGTCGCGCGGTACGTCATGCCACCGGGCTCCCTTTTCGACCACGTCTTTCGCGGCCGTGGGCTTGATGTCGTAGACGTCTACCGGATAGCCGGCGTCGAGGAGCTTGGCGATCATCGGTCGCCCCATGCTGCCAGTGCCAATGAATCCGATGCGTTCGACGTCGCGGAATAGAGCGGTGTGCACGGCACCTCCTCCAGCCTCTAGAGCGGATACGGACCTTCTTTTTACAAGTAAGTCAGACTGTACCCATCTATAGGTACCTATCAGTAAATGTATAGGTACCTATCAGTAAATCTTTTAATACCACGGTAAATGAACATCGAGCGGATTCGTGGCGAAAATTGGGCGATACAAATAACGTTATATTGAGTTATTATTACCTTTCATTCATCGTCAATTAACAACCAGAAAATGTAAGATTCACAGTTTTTCAAAACCGAAGTCCGGAGAGGGCCTATGTGAGGATGATTCGGTTGGCGGATTTAGGCTTGCGGGATTAGAATCGATTGGGATGCCTTGTGTGGCACCGATCCGAGAAGGAAGAGTGGTCCAAACCGCGCCAGCGACAGACGCGATCATCCGCGCAGTTTGAGGACCTAACGGCCGAGGAGTGGACCCTGATTGAGCCGCGGATCCCTCCGCGCAGACGGGACGGCGGCAAGCGGCGGCTGAACATACAGGAGGTGGTCAACGGACTGATGTATGTTCTGTCGACCGGCTGCAGCGGCACGCAATCCCGAAGGATCTTCCGCCACTCTCGTCGGTTTACGGCAATTCGACCTATAGACCTGAGAGCACAAGTTCGACCTCAACCTTTATGCACTCTACGTCGCTGCCGGGAGCAGGTGGAGCGTGTAGTTTCCCGTCGCCGCCATCATTGAGAGCGTCAAAACCGCATGGCGATGATGCGGACAAAAGATCAAGGCAAGAGCAGCATATTGTCGTCGACACCCATGGGCCTGATGTAGCCCCTCTTCCATGCCGCCAACGTTCGGACCGCGACGGCGGCCCGATGGTGATCCGGATCTTGTTCGGGTTCTGGCCCTTCCTGCTCAAGCTCCGGGGCCGAAAAAGGTCGTCGACAAAGTGAAAGTCGAGATCGTCAAGCGGTCAGAACAGACCAAGGCTTCGTCGACTTGGCGAAAACTCTGCAATCCACTCTTAGACGGCTTGGAGCTTTGCGGCCTGGATCCCAAGGACATCAAAAGGCGCACAGCATGGTACTGAGGTTCTTTCCCGCCACTCATGAAATAGGTTCCAGGCTCGGCCATACGACCGGAACTTGAGTGTACCGAATCCACCGTACCCGGTTAGCACCACGGCCCGCATGCTCGTCGGCAAGCTCATAGTGTCTTCCTTTGTTACTTGAAAACTGATGCCGGCGCCCCGAGTGCGGCGACGTCCGGCTCCACGCCAAGTCCCGGCGCTGTCGGCGGCGCAGCAAAACCATTGACATTCCTTGCTCCTTGGTCGGGAACGGGGTCGACCGCAAGGTGATGATGGCATAGCCAGCTGGCCAACCTGTTGGCGACAGGCGTCGATGATGCGAGATGGACTGCCGCAGTATCTGCCAACGCCGAACCTCCAACCTCCTCAATGTGCATCTGCCAACCCACGGAGACACCGAAATCCCGAACCCGCCTAGCCTTCGTCAGACCGCCCACTCGGTTGGGCTTCACTTTGGCGCCCTGAAAGGAATCTAAGCGCCAAGCCTGCAGGTGGTCCTCAAAAGAATGAAGGCACTCATCAAGTATGATCGGCTGTTTTACTCGTCGAGCAACCTGAGCGCATTGCTGCACCGTCTCGCAAGGCTGTTCTATCCAGCCGCGTAGGGACACGTTGTTCAGTACCTGGAGTGCAACCGCCGGGAACCAGGCGCGGTTCACGTCGTAGGTAACCTTCTCGTCCGGTTTCAGCGCAGCTTCAATCGCCTGAATACGCGCAATATCCGCGAGGGGATCGCTACCTCCTATCTTGGCAGAGTGTGTACGATACCCCTCTGAATACGCATCTCTTATGAGTGCGATCATCTCGTCGGTAGTGCCGGTGGAAATCGAAGAGTTAACTGCGACCGGATCTGCATCAGTTCCACCGAGCAATCGCCATAGCGGCATGCCGGTGACTTTCCCCATGATGTCCCAGCAGGCCATATCGATGGCCGACTTCACATATAGATGACCGGGGAGCGCCATATCCATTGTTCGGTTGATCGCTTCAAGCGACCTCGGGTCCTGCCCCAGCAATGACGGCGCTAGTGTTGCGATACCCGCCCTGATCCCTGGACTATGGGCGGGTAGATAGGTGTTGCCCCAAGGGCAGCCTTCCCCCCAACCAGAGACATCCGAATCGGTATCAACTCTCACAAAGGTGCTGTCGAGTTTTTCGAACTTCAGGCGGCCACCGGACAGCCAATAGGGCTTTGTCAGTGGCAGGTCGAGTTGCCAAATCGTAATACCGGTGATCTTCATAAACTTGCGCTCCTCTAGAACTTACTTGGCAACCCGAAAACACTCCAAAGCTTGCGGACAGGCAGAAAATACCCATCATATGTGTTGCCGCTCGGGCCAGGACGACGGCGCAACGCCGACCGGCAAAGCCGATGGCATCGCGCCACGGACATTGTTCGTTGCAGCAAAGAAGGTCGGCTCTGGCGAGCAGCCGGACGTGTGGCACAACCCACTCACGATGCAGACCCAGAATCTCCGCTGGCTCGGAGAAAGTTAGGTCCGCATGCGCGGCAAAGGCCCAGGATTCGAAGGCGATCAAGATGCGCTGCCGTCCGTAGGCGACTGACCAGTGTGGTCATGGGTCAACATCAGCCCAGATGGAAAGACTGGAAACCCGTCCTACCGACTTTTTCATTGGGCGTTCTCCGCAGATGCTACAGCTTTCGAAGGGAATTTCGGTGTTGGTATCCGAGCGACCAGACATTGGCGGCTGTCGTGAGAGTAAGAATGTGCTTGTTCTGGCTGACCGTGACTGTGTCGGAATAACCCACATAAGCGCTCTTGCCATTGCCTTTACGCATTACGACTTTGATCTACTCTACTGGCCTCACATGGGGTGAGCATACCATTCACGGCTGTTTGGATTTGCTAAGAGTCTATGATTTTCTTTGAAGGAGTTGTTGCAGCGCTCCACGCGAATTAGCGAGGAGATAATCAGGTGGCTCGATTGGCGAACTGCTTCGCCAGGCAGGGTTCGGATTAGAAGCGGTGGCGAGCAGACCGCCCTGGGAAACACCTCATTCGGGTCACGACCGAATGCGTATTCCGGTGATGCCGGACGGCTATTCTAATCTGAAGCCGGACAGGTATGGAGTGCACCCCCAGATTGAGACAAGGAAAATCACGGACACCTCCCGTGTTAAGCTAAGCAGCCTTTTCCATCTGTCGCCAGCGTGAATGCGTCTGTTCGTATTCCTCCGGACTGAGATAGTCGAGCGCCGAATGCAGGCGCCCCGTGTTGTAAACGGTCTCTATGAAAGCGCCGATTTGCTTGCGGGCATCATCTGCATCCCTATAGGCGAGACCTTGCACCTCTTCCTGTTTTCAGGTTTTCATGAAACTCTCCGCCTTCGCATTGTGTCGTAAGGATTGCCGACACGGCTCATGCTCGCCGGATACTGTGAACAAGCAGAAGTTCGGAGAGGCCCGCAAGCGTATTGGGCGGATTCAAGCAGTCGTCGCAACACCTGAACGAAGGAGGTTGCGATGGGCATCGAAAGCGACGATCACACCGTTCTGGGCGAGCGCCGTTGCCGTCACTGGGACGGCCGCCAGTTGCGGGGCGATCTGAACTCAACGATTCTGACTGGGGATAGCGCAGGGGATGACCAGCGAGGATGCTGCGCTCGCGGCTGGTATGTCGCAGCCTGTTGGAACCAGATTGTTCCGACAGGTGGGCGGCATGGCACCAGCGATGTTCAGATCTTCGACCAAGCCGCCGTCCGGGCGGTACCTCTCGTTTGCGGAACGTGAGGAGATCGCACTTCTTCGCATCAGGGTCTTCGAGACGCGAGATCGGACGCCGACTTGGCCGATCCGCCTCGACCATCTCCCGTGAGCTACGACGCAATGCTGCGACGCGCAGCGGCGGCATGGACTATCGTGCATCGACTGCCCAATGGCACGCTGACCGTTCGGCCCATCGGCCCAAACTGACCAAGCTTGCGCTCAACACGACGTTGCGCACTTATGTGGAGCAAGACTGGCCGGCGTCGTCATGACCACGAGTGGTGCCGCCGTTCCTGGTCCCACCGTTCTGTGGAAGCCGCCGGCATGGCCCGCGAAAGGATCGGCGATGGGCCAGGGCCTGGAGTCCGGAGCAGATTGCCCGACGCCTGCCGATCGACTTCCCGGACGACAAGACGATGCGTATCAGCCACGAAGCCATCTACATACACGTCCTGTTCGCAAGCCATCAACTCGCGGCGCAGCACTCCGCGGCCCTGAACGAAGAGGGACTGAGGTCCCCAGGGCGCGCTACGTAGGCGAGGCAAGGGCTTTGTCTCGCCGGAGATCATGATCAGTCAGCGTCCCGCCGAAGCGGACGATTGAGCGGTGCCGGGTCACTGCGAGGGAGACCTCATCCTTGGTCTTGGCAGCTCGGCGATCGGCACGCTGGTCGAGCGGATGACGCTTCACGATGTTAGCATCTTCCCCGGCTTGTGGGCATGGCGAAGCCGCGCGGATGAAGAATGGGCCTGCTCTCGCGGGACACGGAGCTGAAGCGGTGCGCGATGCGATTACGCGCACCATCATCACCTTGCCCGAAGAGCTGGGTCGTTCGCTGACTTGGGACCAGGGAGCCGAAATGGCTCAGCCCCACCATCGGCTCAAGATCGATGCGGGTATCCAAGTCTACTTCTGCGATCCGCAAAGCCCCTGGCAGCGGGGCACCAACGAGCACACCATGGGCTGCTGCGTCAGTACTTCCCGAAAGGCACCGACCCGAGCGTCCACAGCGCCGACGAGATCGCCGCCGCGGCCGCGGCTCTCAATGCCCGACCAAGAAAAACCCTGGGCTGGAAAACCTCGGCAGAGGCCCTTGACGAGTTGCTGGGTTGAGTGAACAAAATCGGTGTTGCGGCGACTGCTTGAATCCGCCCAGCGTGCCGGAGGTCTCGGCGGTCTTCTTCAATTCGGCCAGAACCCAGGCCGGATATATCAGCATGCCGCCGGCGCCGAGCACCAGCGGCTCGACAATCAGCGGCGGCGCGCCGGTCGCGGCTGACGGCCTCGAAGCGATCCAGCGTATTCTGCTCGCGGCCGGCGGCCGGGAAGGGAATGGTGTCGACCTCGAACAGCAAGGGTTCGTAGGCGGCGTTGAACACGCCGCGGGCGCCGACGCTCATCGTGCCGATGGTGTCGCCATGATAGCTGTGCTCCATAACGGCGATGCGCGAGCGCGGAGCGCCGGTGTTGCGGAAATAGCCGAGGGCCATCTTCAGCGCGACTTCGACGCTGGTCGAGCCGCTGTCGGAATAGAACACCCAGTCGAGTCCGGCGGGAGCGAGTCCGACAAGCGCCTTGGCCAAGCATTCGGCAGGCTCGTGCGTGAAGCCCGCGAAGATGATCTGGTCGAGGCTCGAGGCGGTCGTCTCGATTGCCTTCATAATGCGGGGATGGCGGTGGCCATGTGTGACGACCCACCAGGAGGAAATGGCGTCCAGGATGCGCGCGCCATTGGCTTTGTGGAGATAGGCGCCTTCAGCCAGGACGATTTCAGGAATCGCCGGCTCGAGCGCGTGCTGGGTGAAGGGATGCCACACACGGGATTGCGGCATTATCCGCCTCCGGCAATCAAAGCGAGGTCGAAGCCGGCAATCATCGCTTGTCTCAGCGTTTTGTCCGTCAGCGGATCGAGGTGCGGCAGCCTGCCGAGTTGCGGCACGTCGCCGAATTCCACGATCGTCCGTTGCGTATCGGTCATCTCATCGCCGATGAAGGCGATGCCAGCCAGCGGGATAGCGCGCGCCCGCAGGGCTTCGATCGACAGCAGGGTGTGATTGATTGTTCCGAGCGCGGTGCGGGCGCACAGAATGACCGGCAACTGCCATTGCTCGAATATGTCGATGAACCTTGTCCGGCGGTTCAGCGGCACCATCAGCCCGCCGGCGCCTTCGATGACGAGCGGTGTCGGCAGGACCGGAAACGAAAGATCGGCAGCCTCGATCGAAACGTCGTCGATTTCGGCCGAACGATGCGGCGAAAGCGGGCTCTTCAAGCGGTAGGCTTCCGGCAGCACGCGCCCCGACGGCAGCCCGGCAAGTCGCGCAACCGCCTCGCTGTCGGTCTCGCCGTCGAGGCCCGATTGCACCGGCTTCCAGTAGAAACCGTCAAGCAGGCCGGCAAGCCCGGCCGAAAACACCGTCTTGCCAATTCCGGTGTCTGTTCCGGTGATGACGATGCGCTTGGTCATGTCGCCTCCGGTCATGTCTGGGCCAACACCTCGACGAGCGCCTCGAGCATGGCGGAAATGTCGGCTTCGCCGATATTGAGCGTCAGTGAGATGCGCAGCCGCGACGTGCCCTCGGGTACGGTCGGCGGACGAATGCCGCGTATGTCGAAGCCGCGGGCCTGCAGGCGCGCCGCCACTGCCATGGTGCGCCTGACATCGCCGATCACCAAGGGCTGGATCTGAGAGCCACTTGGTATCACGCCGCAGCGATCGACAATCGGCGGCCGGCGCTGGCGACGCGTTCCTGCAGCTGGATACTGCGCATGGGCTCGTCGGACAGAATAGCCAGCGCCTCACGCGCCGCGACCGCCATCAGCGGCGATGGCGCGGTGGCGTAGATGAAGGGCCGGCACCGGTTGATGAGATAGTCGCACAGTGTCCTCGGTCCGGTGACAAGCGCGCCGGATGCGCCGAGCGCCTTGCCGCAGGTGTGGAGTGCGACGATGTTGTCGCGGCCTTGGTACGCGGCGGCCAGACCCCGGCCGTCCGGTCCCCAGACGCCGGTGGCATGCGCCTCGTCGATGACGATGAATGCCTCATGCCGATCGGCGAGCGCGACGAGGCTATCCATCGGCGCACGGTCGCCATCCATGCTGGAGAGGCTTTCAACCGCGATCCAGACGCATCCCATGCCGCCTTCGGCGCGCCAGCGGGTGATCGTGCCCTCCACAGCGTTGACGTCGCCTCTTCGCCCATGCCACCATCCCGAAAGCGTTCCGATCAATATGCTTATCCCGATCGCCGGCACCCCGCTTGCCGAAGCCAAGCCGGATTGGCCAGCGTCACCAGCATATCGATCCGGTCGAGTGCCCGCCGCAGCAGACCTTGATGCCGGGTTGGCGAACGTGCTCGAGCGTCTCGAGCCGCTCGGCAAAGCTCCGCGTGCTGATGATCTCGCTGTAGTACCGTTCCGACGTATCGATACTGTGGTTGTAATAGTCGAGACCCGCCTGTTTCAGATGAGCCGCCTGCTCAAGATCGAGCATGCCGAGAGTCATACAGGTTTCCATGCCGAGCGCTTTGACGCCTTCGACCATCGCCACCACTGCATCCATGTCGCGCGCCTTGGGGTTTCGCAAGGCCGCGCCCATGCAATATCGGGTGGCGCCGGCATCACGCGCCTTGGTCGCCTCCGCGATGACGCGCCTGACCTCCATCAGCTTGGACGCCTTCAGGCCGGTTTCGTGATGCGCCGACTGGCTGCAATAGCCACAATCCTCCGGGCACCCGCCCGTCTTTATGCTCAGAAGCCGGCTTTGGAGTTAAGTTTCAATCCACTCACTATCATTTCCTACCTATAGCGCAGTCCGGTCTTTCGGTCGCGGTTCCGTTCGTCGATCATTGATGACCGGTGCACCATGTATTTCCAAGTCTCGGGAATTCGCCGCGTCATCTAAGGGTGTAAAGACAAGACTGTTCATTGATTGCGACGCCTTCCTTCCAGGAGATCGACGACCGCACGCGCGGCATCCAAAATGTGTGTTCCAGGGCCGAATACGGCGGCGACCCCATGGTCCGTCAGGAACTGATAATCCTGCCGCGGCACCACCCCACCGCACACAACGATGATGTTTTCGCCGCCTCTCGCCTTCAGGGCCTCCACGAGCTGCGGCAGTAATGTCTTGTGTCCGGCCGCCAGCGACGACGCGCCGACGACATGAACACGAGAAGCCACCGCCATGCTTGCTGCTTCCTCCGGTGTTTGGAAAAGCGGGCCGGCGACCACATCGAAGCCGAGATCGCCAAACGCCGATGCAATCACTTTGGCGCCCCGGTCATGGCCATCCTGGCCGAGCTTGGCCACCATCAGCTTCGGCCGGCCGCCAAGCGAGACGGAAACGTCCCTGATGCGGGACGTTAGGGTTTGGTATTCCGGCTCATTCTGGAAGGCGGCGCCGTAAACCTCCGAGGTCACCTCAGGAACGGCCACGTGATCGCCGAAGGCGCTACGCAGAGTGTCGGAAATCTCCCCCACCGTCGCGCGAGCGCGCACCGCTTCGACGGCTGCTTGGAGTATATTGCCCTTGCTGCTGGCCGCGGTCTGACCAAGCGCGGCAAGGGCTGCGTCGACGTGCTTGGGGTCGCGCTGACGCTTTGTTTGTTCGAGACGACGGATCTGCGCCTCGCGCACCGCCGCATCTATTTCGAGAACGTCGATCAGGGCCTCGCTTTCCAGCCGATACTTGTTGACGCCGACGATCACCTCCTCGCCGAGATCGATCGCCGCCTGGCGCCGGGTCGCCGCCGTCTCGATCAGGCGTTTTGGCAGGCCCTCAATGACGGCCTTGGTCATGCCCCCGATGGCCTCGATTTCCTCGATAAGCGCCCACGCCTTATCAGCAAGTTCGGCGGTCAGGCTTTCGACGTAATAGGAGCCGGCCAGCGGGTCGACGACCTTGGTCACGCCGGTCTCGTGCTGAAGGATAAGTTGCGTGTTTCGCGCAATGCGCGCCGAAAACTCAGTCGGCAGTGCGATCGCCTCATCGAAGGAATTGGTGTGAAGTGACTGCGTGCCACCGAGCACCGCGGCCAACGCCTCATAAGCGGTGCGCACGATGTTGTTGTAGGGGTCCTGCTCCTGCAGCGAAACGCCCGATGTCTGGCAGTGGGTGCGCAGCATTAGCGATGAAGGCTTCTTCGGTTGGAACTCGTCCATGATACGCGACCACAGAAGTCTCGCTGCCCGCAGCTTGGCGGCCTCCATGAAGAAATTCATGCCCACCGCAAGGAAGAACGAGAGCCGTCCGGCAAAATCGTCGACGTCGAGGCCTTTCTTCAACGCCGCGCGGACATATTCGCGCCCATCGGCCAGCGTGAAGGCGAGTTCCTGCACCAGCGTCGCGCCGGCCTCCTGCATGTGATAGCCGGAGATGGAGATCGAGTTGAACTTCGGCATCTCCTTTGCGGTGTACTCGATGATATCGGCGACGATGCGCATCGAGGGTTCGGGCGGATAGATGTAGGTGTTGCGGACCATGAACTCCTTCAGGATGTCATTCTGGATGGTCCCGGAGAGCTCGCCGCGCGGGCAGCCTTGTTCCTCGCCGGCGACGATGAAGCAGGCAAGGATCGGAATGACCGCACCGTTCATGGTCAGGGATACGGAAATGTCCTTGAGCGGTATGCCCTCGAACAGGATCTTCATGTCCTCGACGGTATCGATTGCTACGCCAGCCTTGCCGACATCGCCGACAACACGCGGATGGTCGCTGTCATAGCCGCGATGCGTGGCGAGATCGAAGGCAACCGACACGCCCTGCTGGCCGGCGGCGAGCGCCTTGCGGTAGAAGGCGTTCGACTCCTCCGCCGTCGAAAACCCGGCATACTGCCGGATCGTCCACGGCCTGCCGGCATACATCGTGGCACGCGGTCCGCGGACGAACGGTTTCAGCCCGGGCAGTGAACCGAGATGGCCGACCTGCTCGAGATCCTCGGCCGTGTAGAGCGGTTTGATGTCGATGCCCTCGGGCGTGCGCGAGACGAGGGTGTCGGGCGGTACCTTTAGCTCCCGCTCGGCAAGAGTGCGCCAGTCAGTGCGTTTGGGATCGGCCATTATTCGAACTCCAGAATGGGCTCGTCGACGGCCATGCTTGCCCCCGCCTTAGCCGCGATCCGTTTGACGACGGCCCGCCGTTCGGCGCGCAGGACATTCTCCATCTTCATCGCCTCGACGGTGGCGAGCACCTGTCCGGCCTCGACCGACTCGCCTTCGGATACGTCAATTGCGGTGACCACACCGGGCATCGGGCAAAGCAGCAGCTTGGAGGTGTCCGGCGGCTGCTTCTTCGACATCAACCGCGCCAGTTCGGCGATAGGTGGGCTGCGTACGTGGACGACAATATCCATTCCGCGCCAGCGCAGTCGGTAGCCGGTTCCTGACCGCGATGTTTTGAGCGAGGCGGTTTCAGCGCCAATTTGAAATTGTGCTATATGCCGTCCCGGCAGCCAGTCGCTTGCAACACTCAGAACCGAACCGTCGTCGAATGACACCGCGGTTGCGTCTTCCTGATTGCACACGGCGACGGCAAAGCCGTGGTCGCCAAGCGTGACGATCCAATCGCTGGAGACTTTGCGACGATGATTGTCCATGGCCCCGGAGATCAGGACATTACGGTGCTGGAGTTTCCAGTTGATGTGTGTCGCGACCGCCGCGAGCTTGCGCTCATCCTCATCGGTTGGGATCACACCGGCGAAGCCGTCCGGAAACTCCTCGGCGATAAAGGCTGTACTCAGCCGCCCCTGCCGAAAGCGGGGATGATCCATGACAGCGGCGAGAAACGGCAGGTTATTGCCGATGCCATCCACTTCGAAATCATCCAGGGCCGCGCCCATGGCATTGATTGCGCCTAGCCGATCGGGGGCCCAGGTGCAAAGCTTGGAGATCATGGGATCATAATGCATCGAGATGTCCGAGCCCTCGACCACCCCGGTATCATTGCGGATGAGCGAGCCATCCG
Source organism: Mesorhizobium sp. M0664 (assembly GCF_040320565.1). Taxonomy (NCBI): domain Bacteria; kingdom Pseudomonadati; phylum Pseudomonadota; class Alphaproteobacteria; order Hyphomicrobiales; family Phyllobacteriaceae; genus Mesorhizobium; species Mesorhizobium sp. M0664. The sequence continues at coordinate 38,677 of NZ_JAMYPW010000043.1, read as the reverse complement.
CACCTGCACCCTCAGCGGGCGGCCGGTAGCGTGTCAGACGACCGATCGAGGGCAGGAAATTGCGATACGGGTCTTCGGCATAGAGCCGGCTTTCGATCGCCCAGCCGTTCAGCTTTATATCCTCTTGGGCGAAGCGCAGCTTCTGGCCGGCGGCGACGCGGATCATTTCCTCGACCAGATCGATGCCGGTCACAAGTTCTGTGACCGGATGCTCGACCTGAAGCCGGGTGTTCATCTCGAGGAAGTAGAAGTTGCGGTCGCGATCGACGATGAATTCAACGGTACCTGCCGAGTGGTAGCCAACCGCCTTGGCTAGAGCGACGGCCTGCTTACCCATCGCCTGCCGTGTCGCTTCGTCGATGAACGGGGAGGGGGCCTCCTCGATGATCTTCTGGTTGCGGCGCTGGATCGAGCATTCCCGCTCGCCGAGGTAGACAATGTTGCCATATTGATCGCCGAGCACCTGGATTTCGATGTGACGTGGCGCGGTGACGAATTTCTCGATGAAGATCCGGTCGTCGCCAAAGGCGTTCTTCGCCTCGTTTCGCGAGGACTGAAAACCCTCTCGCGCCTCGACGTCGTTCCAGGCGACGCGCATGCCCTTGCCGCCGCCGCCAGCGGATGCCTTGATCATGACAGGAAAGCCAATCTCGCTGGCGATACGCACCGCTTCCTCTGCGTCCTCGATCAGGGCCATATGGCCGGGCACCGTGGAGACACCGGCGCATGCCGCGATCTTCTTGGAGGTGATCTTGTCGCCCATCGCTTCGATGGCGATAGGCGAGGGGCCGATGAAGGCCACGCCCTTGGCTTTGAGCGCATCGGCGAAATTCGAATTCTCGGACAGGAAGCCGTAGCCTGGATGAACCGCATCAGCGCCAGTGGCAGCGACGGCATCGAGGATGTTTGCAATGCGAAGGTAGGACTGAGCCGAGGCGGCGGGACCGATATGGACCGCCTCATCGGCTTGCCGAACGTGCAAGGCGTCTCGGTCAGCGTCGGAATAGACGGCGACCGTGGCTATGCCAAGCCTCTGCGCCGTTTTGATCACCCGGCACGCGATCTCGCCACGATTGGCAATCAGGATCTTCTTGAACATTTTTTGCATACTCAAAGCGGGATGGTGTCATGCTTCTTCCAGCGCGTCTCGACACTTTTTCCCCGCAGCGCGGCAAAGGCACGCGCGATCCGCTTGCGTGAGGAATGTGGCATGATCACCTCGTCGATGAAACCGCGCTCGGCGGCAATGAAGGGGTTGGCGAAGCGCTGCTCGTATTCCTTGGTACGAGCAGCCAGCCTCTCGGGATCGCCGAGTTCGGATCGATAGAGGATCTCGGCAGCGCCCTTTGCGCCCATCACCGCTATTTCGGCGGTCGGCCAGGCATAGTTGATGTCGGCTCCAATATGTTTTGAAGCCATCACGTCGTAGGCGCCGCCATAAGCCTTGCGCGTGATCAACGTGACCATCGGTACGGTCGCCTGGGAATAGGCAAACAGCAGCTTGGCGCCGTGCTTGATGACGCCGCCATATTCCTGGGCGGTGCCCGGCAGGAAACCCGGCACGTCGACGAGCGTCAGGATCGGGATGTCGAAGGCGTTGCAGAAGCGAACGAAACGCGCCGCCTTGCGGGAGGAATCTATGTCGAGGCATCCGGCCAGCACCATCGGCTGATTGGCGACGACGCCTGCCGTCCTGCCCTCAATGCGCACAAATCCGGTGATGATGTTGCGGGCGAAGGCAGCCTGAAGCTCGAAGAAGTCGCCTTCATCGGCAACAGCAAGGATCAGATCCTTCATGTCGTAGGGCTTGTTGGCGCTCTCTGGCGCCAGCGTGTCGAGGCGCAACTCGAGCCGTTCCGGATCGTCGTAAAAGGGCCGCACGGGCGGCTTTTCCCTGTTGTTGAGTGGCAGGAAATCAAAGAGGCGCCGAACCTCTTCCAAAGCCTCGATGTCGTTTTCGAAAGCCCCGTCCGCAACAGAGGACTTTTGCGTGTGTGTTGCCGCGCCGCCCAGTTCCTCCGCGGTGACGATTTCGTTGGTGACCGTCTTGACCACGTCGGGGCCGGTCACGAACATGTAGGAAGAATCCCGCACCATGAAGATGAAGTCGGTCATGGCCGGGGAATAGACCGCGCCGCCGGCGCACGGGCCCATGATCACCGAAATCTGCGGAATGACGCCGGAAGCATCGACATTGCGCTTGAAGACGTCGGCGTAGCCGGCAAGCGAGGCGACACCCTCCTGGATGCGCGCACCACCGGAATCGTTGAGGCCAATGACCGGCGCCCCATTGCGCACCGCCATGTCCATGATCTTGCAGATCTTCTGCGCGTGTGTCTCCGACAGCGATCCGCCGAGCACGGTGAAGTCCTGTGAGAAGACGTAAACAAGCCTGCCGTTGATCGCACCCCAGCCTGTGACCACGCCATCCCCAGCGACCTTCTGTTCAGCCATGCCGAAGTCCGTGGCGCGATGCGTGACATACATGTCGTATTCTTCGAAGGAGCCTTCATCCAGAAGCACCACGAGGCGCTCTCGGGCGGTCAGCTTACCTTTTGCGTGTTGAGCATCGACACGCTTCTGCCCTCCGCCCGTGCGAGCCTGCGCACGACGGATCTCGAGTTGTTCAAGAACAGCTCGCATCAGCGGCCAGCCTTTGCTTCGAACAGGTTGAAAACCGACTGCATCGCGGCCAGCTGGTTTTGTCTCGAACTGGGGTTTGCTTCGCTGGACAATCGCATGAGCGCCTCCACTGGAATTACGCTCCGCATTAGTTCGCCGGCAATGAACGTGAAAGGCTTGACCGGGCGCGATTGCGAAATGTATGAAATTGCAAACAGCAACATGCGATTTTGCAAATGGCAAACGGTAAGCTCTTCATTGGACGCCGCGTCCGCGAACTGCGGGAGGCCAACAAAGCTACCCAGGCGGCATTCGCCGAGCGTCTGGGGATTTCAACCAGCTATCTGAACCAGATAGAAAACAACCAACGGCCCGTGTCAGCTGCGGTGCTTCTTGCGCTCGCCGAAAAATTCCATGTGGACATCGCTTCGATCGGCGGCAGCGAGGCCGACCGGCTGCTCTCGGCGCTGAGCGAGGCACTTGCTGACCCCGTATTCGGCGGTGTTTCAGCCGGATTCCAGGAAATAAAGCTCGTTGCCCAAAACGCACCGTCTCTTGCCCATGCACTGATCACCTGTCATCAGGCATATCGCAGGAATAGCGAGCAGCTTGCCGGCTTCGACGACCAGCTGATCCGAACCAATGCTTTTGCCGAGCCGACACCCTACGAGGAAGTGCGGGACTTCTTTCATTTTGTTGACAACTATATCGACGAGCTCGACCGCGCGGCCGAGCACCTGGGGAAGGCCTTGGGCTTGCCGGACCGAGATGTCGGTACGGCTTTGGCGGATCATCTGGAACAGCATCATCACATTCGCATTGCGCGCGCCAGCAATGGCGAGCGGGCAATCAGGCGCTTCGACCCTTCCGCGCGCGTGCTGTACTTGAACTCATACTCACCTGCGCCGACGCGGAGTTTTCAGATGGCACTCCAGATCGGCGCCTTGGAGCACCGCGCGGAAATCGACGCGATCATCGAGCGAGCGCGCTTCCGGACCTCCGAAGCGGCAGAGATATGCAGGATCGGCCTCCAGAATTATTTTGCCGGCGCCCTCATGTTGCCATACGGTCACTTCCTTACCGCTGCAAAAGAACTTCGGCACGACCTCCAGCTGCTCGCTATGCGCTTCGGCGCCAGCCTTGAGCAGGTGGCGCATCGTCTCTCAACGTTGCAAAGGCCTCGGTTGAAGGGCGTTCCGGTCTTTTTCGCGCGCATCGACCGGGCTGGCAACATCACCAAGCGCCACAGCGCTGCGAAGTTGCAGTTCGCTCGCTACGGTGCAGCTTGCCCGTTGTGGAACGCTCATCAGGCGTTCGAAACCCCAGGTCGCATGATTTGCCAGCTGGCCGAGACGCCAGACGGTGTGCGCTATCTCAGTATCGCCACGGAAATCACCAAGGCGGACGGTGGATTTGGCTCTCCTCATCGACGCTATGCGATCGCACTCGGATGCGAGATTTCCGACGCGGGCGATTTCGTCTATGCCGACTGGCTCGATTTTGCCAACAGCTCAGCCTTCGAGCCCATCGGGGTTTCTTGCCGTATTTGCGAGCGCAGGGATTGCATTCAACGTGCCATCCCGCCGCTCAACAGCACCATTACGATCGACCACGACCGACGCAGCGAACTGCCGTACACGATTTGCTGATTTCAAGGAGGCGGCCGGGATACCTTGCCGGCGGTCGGCGCCATTGGTCGGTGGATAACAAGGCGCGGATCATTGCGGAGACGCTGGAGCCTTGCCATCATTTCCGATGTCGCCCGTCGTTATGGCCTTAGGCCGCAGCAGGTCTTCGCCTAGTGCCGCGAAGCGCGCAAACAGGCTGCTTCGGTGCAGCAAGATTCTCCTGCCTTTGTGCCGGCGGTTGTGACGGCGGCGGAACCTGTAGCCAAGCGCCCAGCGAAGCAGCGGAAACGGCAAGCCACCTAGACGCCGGCATGATCGAGCTTGAGATCTACGGCATCGCGATGCGCGCCGGCCGGGGCGCCGATACCAAGACGGTGGCCGCAGTGATCCGCGCCCTGAAGGCGACGTCGTGACGAGTCGACGGGTGCGGTCAAGGTCATGGTGGCGACGAAGCCCGTTGACTCCCGCAATTGGACTAATACTACAGTTGCGGATAATTTGATTCTCTGATTCACTTCGACAGGTATGGAGGGAACCATGTCTGTCGCTTCGTGGTCAGGGTCGTTGTTGGCTTGGGAGCAGGAGCTCACAGCGCTGAAGCGTCCGCCGCAAGCGATCGACATCCGGAGAAAAAGCCTGCTACCTGGTCTTCGTCCCACCGGGTTCCTCCTTGGCCGAATTGGCGGCAGTGGCCGGCCTGCGCTGGGCGATCGAGGAGTACTTTGAGCGCGCCAAGGATGATCTCGGACTTGATCATTGCGAGGCTCGGTCCTGGCATGGATGGCATCGCCACATGAGCCTGTGCATGGCCGCCCTGGCATTCCTCTCGAAGCTGTCGGCTGATCTTCGCCGCAGCGCATGGAGCAAACCGAACGAAACGAGTCCAAAGGAGCCAATCGCCGCCTGATCCGGATGGCTGCGCTCGTCCGAGCGTCCCCGAGATCCGCTATCTCCTCGCCCGGATCCTCATCTTCCCACCGACACAAAAGCCCTTCATCATCGCCTGGTCGCTATGGCGACGACGACATCAGGCCGCGGCCACCATCTGTCATTACAAACGGCATAGACATCCGCAACTGTAGTACTAACCCGCTCCGCGATTGCGGAGCAACAAGGAGGGTGTGTGCCGCCGGCAGGAGGAGTTTGTCATGACCCAACTTCGCCAGCGCACGACCGAGGACATGGAGGTGCGCAACCTCGCGTCCACCCAGCTTTCGTATCTGCAACAGGTGTCGCTGTTCGCCCGCTACTTCTGTAAGTCGACGGACTTGCTCGGGCGAGAGGACATTCGGACCTATCAGGTGCTGGTCGCTATCCACCACCCGTCATAGGATCTTTGATAAGACCGCAAAAAATAGGAGCAATGCTTGCAATCCGGGTGCCCGAACTAATCATCCGCGAACTCGGGCTGCCGCTGAATGGCGCGTGGACCTGGAGATCGCCGCCCCTCGCGGTATTTTCCCGGCCATACCCACGCGCTCTTTCTGGGCTTCGGAGCGAATGTCGCTAGATATGCGCAGCTGCCCGGTCCCTGCAGCCCGCGCGCCTTATTGGGCTCGGGCGGGTCTCTCGACCAATCCCGTTGTCGAGCTCGCGGGTCGGCGGGATGCGATGTCGGGCATCTGGCACCTTCCATTCGACATCGTTCGAACGGTGCCGCCGGCAACTGCCTCAAGGCTGCTCGCTCGATCTCCTTGAATAGTTCCCGGCGAGGTTTGCCGACATGATCGATGATCACCTGCTGCCCGCGTGCGAAAAATCGGACGACATCCTCTATTAGCGTCTCAAGCCAAGCTTGTTGGTGTTGCCGTTGAATGTTGCTGCGCTAGAAGTGAAGACACGTCTCTCAATTTCACCTTTTCGGAGCGTCAAGGCTCTGAGGTATAAGGGCGCACGAGGCGCCCTTTATTTCAGATCGGCTGCCCGAACGGCCGCTAACTTAGTGTCGGGGCTTCAACAAGAGCCTTCTTCGCCTTTCGCTATCAGAAACGATAGCTGACCCCTGCGCCTATCAACCAGGGATCGAGCTCGGCCTTGCCCGTTAGCTTCGCGCCGTCTACCGTGACGTCGAAATCTGGCTTCAGGAAAAGCTTCTTCACGTCGAAGTTGACGCCCCAGTGCTGATCCACCATGTAGTCGAATCCGACCTGTAGCGCGGTGCCGAACGTGTTCTCGACCTTGAGAGCATCCGCGCTGCCGGCATCCTGGTTATAGAAGACCGTGTAGTTCACGCCGGCACCGACATAGGGCCTGAAGGTGCCGAGACTGGTAAAATGATACTGCAATGTGAGTGTGGGCGGCAGCAGCCAAACCTTGCCCACCTTGCCCAGCCCACCGATCGTCCCTTGGCCGTCGATGTTGGCGTAAGTCGTGCCGAGTATGAGTTCGGCGGCGATGTTGTCCGTGAAGAAATAGGAGATATCGAGTTCCGGCGTTACGGTATCCGAATAGGAAAGACCGGAGCCTGGCACTGCATTGACGTAGCCCGAATTTTCAGTGATGACCCCCAACGCGCGCAGGCGTATCTGCCAAGGGTTTGGCCATTCCGTGACCGCGGCTCCCGCCTGCGGGACGCTCGCGGCTTGCTCAAGGTCCGCCGCGACGGCCTGCTGTCCCACCACAATGAGGACGACGGCCGCTGTTGCTCCCCGCGCCACGCCCGTTTGCTTTCTCGCCATGATATTCTCTCCTTGCTCTTCAGAAATGATGGACTGCACTATGAAAAAACCTGTTGGAATTGCTGAGATGAACGGAGCATCTGCGTGAAACTGTGCACACATTATTTGCGCCGTGCTCGCGATCAGCAATCTGTACTCACTATTGAAAAGTTGCTCGTGTTGGCCCCGGTCACCTATCGACCGACATCGGTTTGCCAGCCGATCGAACTGCGAAGGAAATTTTTGCCCAGGCATGAACGCGGGCCGCTCCCGGTTGTCCTTGCCGTAGCCGTGCCGCCCGCGCTGGGCTCGTAAAAGTAAAGTAGGCCGGATAGCCAAGAGCCTGCAGCTTCGCGGCCATCTTATGCGCGTGGCCCGGATGGACGCGGTCGTCCCGCTTCGTGGTGGCGAGCAGGATAGGCGGATAGGGCTGTCCCGACGCCGCCAGCCAGTCGCCGAATCCATTCCATCGGGCGTCCCGCGGAAGGTGGATCTGCATCTTCGGACCGCTCCTGTCGCCGATATGACCTATCATTTCAAAGAAGGCCGGCGTCTCGATGAACCAAAGGCGCTCGCTCTCGGCGGTGCGGTCCAGATGGCCGGACACGCCCATGGAGTCGGAACCGGTTTCGAATATTACCGGCGCGGTGAGCGGATCCGCGCCACGCTTCCACAGCCGCACGGTGCGCGCGTAGCCGGAGCGGGTGGCCATGCCATCACCAAGCGCACTGGAAAGCAGAAGCGTGTCAGGGTCGAGCCAATTAACCCCGCCCTTGGCCTCCGCGAGGTTGAAACCGTCGGCGACGAAGCTAAGAGACCCCAGATCGAATTCGCGATGCACGACCGCGTCGCTGCCGCCGCGCGACAGGCGCAGAACGGCTCTTTCCCGTCTCTCTGGCTCGAGCGACGCGCCGCGCCAGATCCAGTCCTCTCCGTCGCTAGCGGCGAGGGCGTCCAGATCGAGCAGTAGCTCCCACTGGGGATCCATTTTCATGTAGGCGGCAAGGGTGGTCCGGCGCCACAGTCCGCGCGGATTTCCGGCATCTTGCCAGAAATCGTAGAGGTACTGGCCACGGCGGGTGATCAAGGAAATCTTGTCAGGACGGTCGAAGATCGCTGTCAGGGCGTCACGGTCGCGATCGAACTGCGTTACACCGAAGTGCCCCAGGGTTCTGGCCGACTGGCTGGCGGCCCAGGCAAGTGCCCGTTCGCCTTCTACATCTTCGAGCCAAAGATAGGGATCATCGTCGGGAGCATTCAGCGTTGGGCGGAAATCGAATGCGGTCATGTCAGGATAACGTGAAGAATGATGTCGTGGAAAACAATTTCAAGGTTCTCCTTAGGCTCGGGAGAGCTTTGTTATCGCAGCGGCGACCGCATGTTCGGCGCGCATGATCATGGGATGATTTCTCCTTTTTCCGTGCCGCAGCGCGTTTGCGGATAGCCCCGCATGTGTCGTGCCAAATGAGAAAATCATTTCAGAACAACGCGATCACCCTGATGGCGCTGTGTCTCATGTCCGACATCGTCGAAGATCCGACAACGAATGCAGCCGTGACGGCCTGATAGAACCTCCTGTGCGAGCTCGGTGGGCACTGCGGAATAAGCAGTGAAGCTCACTGCGAAACTGGCCGAGCTGGCTCGACATTGGCGACGGGGCGATCGACGACCACTACGTCGCCGATGTCGGGCGCGGCACAGCCTGAGGACTCCGCGGCGGCGATCATCGAATAACTGCGTTTACGATGGCTCCATCCTGGCCCACCGGTCGGCGCGCAAAAGACTGCTTTGCGGCCTTATCCCTCCGCCTGGATTGAGTCGCAGGGACCGAATGGCGCACGTGCTTTTGGAACCGGCAGAGTGGTCATAACGCGATTGTCTTCCGGCTATCTTTACAGAGATTCGACAATCCAGTTGGTGAAGGTCCCATATCGCGCAAATCTTTGATGCGCTTAGGACTGGGCATGTGCCCATCCGCGACCATCTCATCAAGAGCATCGATCCGATACCAACATGGAGAATTGCTTACCCATGAGAGAGGCCTCGCGGCGGACATGAGATTGCGTCACTCTTCATGATCGCGGCCTCCGAGGATGTCGGGATCGAGCCAGTGCAACGGCACGACTGGCGAAGGATCTGGCAACTCTTGCAACTGCCGACCTCGATGAACAAGGCACATCGCGATCTGTCCGGCAGAGACACAAGGTTCTGCACTGTCCGTTCATGAGGACGTCGTGCTGGTCTCTGCAGAAAAGTGCCCGATTAGCTATTCGGAAGGCGACATCGACGTGCAAATCAGGCGCCGCCGTGAGGCGTCCCCCTCAATGTCGGATTTCCGACAGGATCGCAAATCCGCCAACCCATTGTTTAATAAAATTTCCTTCTCTGGCACGGCCCATGCATGGGACTCTGCGAACGCATCAGCGAGACGCCGTCCATGATCATGCGCACCGAAAATGCCGTCGCCGCAGTGAAAACCGCGCTCTCGCCTGCCATCAAGCCGCCGAAAGGCCGGCGCGTCATGGTCGAGGCGGGCGATTGCGCCGGCTTCAAACACCTCAATGGCCTGGAAAGCTCCTCGCGTGACGGCGACGCGGGCATCCAGACGGGCGGAAAGGACATACGTCGTTGCCCCACTCGCCGGCATGACCCGTCGATTGTCACCGCGCTGGAATGCTCGGGTCTACATTCGACGACCCGAACGCGCTGGACAAATTCTCGCAAACGCGGTCGGGACCGGGGCTCGAAACGTCCGCGAGGGGGCCCAATGGCTATGGCCGATATTTGCCGCGAACAAGCCGCCTAGTGGGAAGACTCTATAGGAGGAAGCAGTGGAGTTATCTTGCGTTGGGGTCGGTGCTGGGCCGTCTAATTTGAGCCTTGCGTGTCAGATACACGAGCAAGTTGGGCAAGGGGCACTGTTCCTGGATCGGCAGGTCGACTTCCGCTGGCATCCAGGCATCGCATTCGATTCCTCGGAGCTCCAGGTCAGCCACTTCAAGGACCTGGTCACACTGGTGAATCCGCGATCAGCCTACACTTTCGTAAACTACCTGTACGAGAACGGGCGTCTGTACCACTTCCTGAACGCACAGTTCGAGGCTGTGTTCAGAGCTGAGTTTGAGCAGTACCTGAACTGGGCCTTCCACAGGAACCCACTTGTCCATGGCGGCGAGACCGTGCACGAAATCCGCTTTGACGGCGCGTTTCGGGTGAGGACCGATAACGCGGTTCTCGGCGCCAGAAACGTCGTGGTTGGCATTGGCAAGCAGGCGCAAATCCCACCTCAGTTTCAGGGCTGGATTGGACGCAACCTGTTCCACTCATCTGTTTTACTGCACATCCACCCTGAGGTGCGGAGAAAGCATGTCTGCGTGGTCGGCGGAGGCCAGTCGGGAGCCGAGGTGATGTTGCATCTTGTCGGCCTGCCGAAAGAACGGCGGCCTGCCTCGATCACTTGGGTCTCGCAGCGCGAAAACTATCTGCCTCTGGACAACAGCCCGTTCACAAACGAGTTGTTCATGCCCTGCTTTTCGGATCGTTTCGCGGCGATGAGCGAGTCGCAGCGTAAGCTGCTCCTGCGGCGTTTCGTGCTTGCCTCCGACGGCATTTCGGAAGGCACGTTGCGCGCAATCTATCAGGCGCTGTACCGCCACGCATTTTTCGAACCAAAGCGATGCGACATCACACTGCGGCCGGGCTGCACCGTCTCGCACTGCATCAACGCCGGCGCGGGTCACAGGCTGACCCTGCAGCACGGCATGGACGAGGTCGAAGAAGTCACGGCTGACATCGTCATCCTGGCCACCGGTTACCAGAACGCGGTGCCAGACTTCTTGAAGCCCATCGCGCACCGGCTGGAGCAGATCGACAATGAATTAGCTATTCGCGAGGATTTTTCGGTGAGCTGGGACGGACCGCGTGACAGACGCATCTTCGTACAAAACGCGAGCCTCGGGCAGCGCGGCTTGGCCGATCCGAACCTAAGCCTGCTGGCCTGGCGCGCGCGCCGCATCCTCGATAGCCTTCTTGGGCGCGCGCCATGCGCGAACCCCGAGCATCCTGGCTTCATCAGCCATACCTCGATCGCGAGCTGGCCCGCCCCCGCAGCCGAAGAAATGGGCAGCGGGATATGACTCGTAGACTTTTGATCATTGGCGGTGGCATCCTAGGAATGATGTCCGCCTCCGCTGCGGCGAAGGCCGGAGTCTTCTCCGAAATCATCGTGACCGAACAAGCCCTTGGACCAAGCGGCGCATCGCATTATTCTGGGGGCGTGCATTTCCCCTACGGTTGTCAAGACCGTACCAGGTCGCTCACTCGAAAGAGCGCCGTGGTCTTGGCGGCCATGGCTGGGTCGGCGGTCAGCGGATGGTGCCGGCCTTTAGCGATGCGTGTCGTGGCTGGACCGGGTGAAGCGATTGATCCGGCCCAGTTTACGGAACCCCTGGACCCGGCTGAGCCTGACATAGGCAGTCTCGCGCCGAGCTTCTGCGGAGAATATCCGCCGGAGCGGAACGCACTTAGCATCGCCGTCCCACATGACGTGAGTCCGTCTCCGTGGACCCGCAACTTGACCAGCGCCCGACTGCCCTAATTGGGATGTCCGACCAACCAGTCTTTCCAACAGGAGGCTTTTCGCATGTTGACTGATGCACAAAGAGAAAACTGGCAGAAAGACGGATACGTCAAGCTCGAAAGGTTCTTCGCTCCAGCGGCTCAGGAAGATATCTCTACTTTTGTCGAAGATATGTCACGCTGGGATGTCAGCGATGATAAATGGCTCATGTGGTTCGAGAAGACGACGGACAATCGAAAGATCATCTCCAAGATCGAGAATTTTCTCGACTTCCATGATCCATTGCGTCGTTTGCTCTTAGAAGATCAGCGCATAAAGTCAGCGGTCGAGGATTTGCTTGGCGAAGATTCGCGCAGGCTCAAGGAGTTGCTGATTTTCCACTACCCCGACAGCGGCGGCTATCTCCCGCATCAGGACATTTATCACATTCCACACAAACTCCCCGACCGGATGGTCCATGCGGTGGTTGCCATAGGCATCGACGACTCCGACCCGGAAAACGGCGGGCTTTTCTTCAGCCCCGGCAACCACAAGAAGGGGGTGTTTCCCATGGATGCCGGCGGGGTGATCGATCCTCAAGTCGCCGAAATGTTCTCCTGGGAACCCGTAGTATGGAAGGCTGGCGACATCTTCATCTTCGACGATTACGCACCGCACTACTCACGACCGAACAAAAGCAATCGTTCGCGGCGGACACTCTACTTGGTGTTCCAGCGTGCTTCAACCGGTGGACCGACCCGCGCTGAATATAACGTGCTTAAGCGCGCCCTTAACCCACCCGAGGGCAAAGTGGCCGATCTCGACAATCTCAAGCCCCCAAATGGCATTTTCTATCGCGATTGAGCTCACGCAGCAAGGCGGAGGCATGCACACGAAACTGATCGGCCGCTCAAAAATGCGCGGAGAGTATGGCGTTCTGATTTGCGGGCTCGCGGAGCGACCGCAGCCCGTTACGACGCTTCGGCACGTGGATTGTGGAGGTGGTCGCAGGCCGGTCTTCTATGACGCCTACAGCCCGACTGGCGCCGCCCTCGTCCCCCGCCTGGCGGCCCAGAGCCGCATTATTCTGGCCGGGGCCGCCAACGGGTTGAGCTGCCGCTTCTCTGCGCAACTTGCACAAGAGGCTGTTGCGTTGGCAGCCGAAGATCCCACTGCTTCAACAGCTTAGGTTCGTCATGCGCAAATACACGTTTTCTCGAACGGAGCTGTCGCGGGCGTTCGGTATCGACACGGCCACGCTTGGAACGGGCAGCGCTCGCACGGGGTTTTCATTCGGAAAGGTTGGACCGGGCGTTACATCCGAGCCCCATCGGCACGACGAAATCGAGGCCTTCGTGGTCCTGTCTGGCGCGGGCAAGGTCACGACCGACCGTGGGGAAATCTCGGTCGAGGCGGGCGATGTCGTTCTGTTCCACCCTTTTGAAGCGCATGTGCTGCGCAACGACGGAAACGAAGACCTAGATTTCGTCGATGTCTACTGGCGAGACGGCGAGGCCGCCCTTGATGCCGCTGCAAAGATCACGGCTCCACGCGGGCCGATCTTCGTCTTCTCCACGCCGCCAACGCCAAATGGCGATCTGCATCTGGGGCATCTTTCTGGCCCCTATTTCGGCGCCGACGTCTATACTCGTTTCCTGCGCATGAAAGGGGTCGAGGCCTACCACCTGACAGGAAGCGACGATTACCAGAGCTACGTCACGATACGCGCCGATGCCGATCAATCGACGCCTGCAAACGTGGCGCGCTACTACGCCGACGAGATTCGCGCCACGCTTGCACTTCTCGATTGTGACGTCCACAGCTTCCAACCCACAATGGGCGATGACGGTTACGGCGAGTTTCAAGCCGCGTGTTTCCGCAGTCTTCTGAGCAGTACGGCGGTAGATCTGCGCCAGAGCCCTGCGCTTTTCGATGCTGTGACAGGCCACTATCTTTACGAGCCGGATGTTAGCGGCCTCTGCCCCGATTGCGGCGGCTCCGCTGGTGGCAACATCTGCGAGGAATGCGGCGCCCCAAACCTTTGCCACGACTTGGGTGCAGCCCGGTCACGGCAGTCTGCCGAGGCGCCGCTGGTCGGCTCCGTCCGCCGCCCGGAACTTGCCTTGGACCGATGCTACGACAATATCGACCGGCATCTAAGGGCGTCGGGCGTCCCGCTACGGATCTTGGATCTCTTCGCGCGCCTACGCCGACGCGGCAACTTTTCAGTGCCCATTACCCACCCCTCGGACTGGGGCCTGCCGGCCGAAGGGTTCCCGGGGCAAGTGATCTGGGTCTGGCCGGAAATGGCCTTCGGTTTTCTTTACAACATCCAGGCGCTCGGCCGCTTGCTGGGTCGCGACTGGAAGGCGGAGATGCCCGGCAACGACTGGCAGATTGTCCATTTCTTCGGCTTCGACAATTCGTTCTACCACGCGCTACTCTACCCCGCTCTTTACGCCGAGGTCTTCTCCCACTGGACGCCACGCATCCGCTATCACGTCAACGAGTTCTACCTGCTCGACGGGAAGAAGTTCTCAACCAGCTGCCGCCATGCGGTCTGGGGCAAGGAGGTTCTGAGCCCAAAGACAGTCGACGTCGTGCGCCTCCATTTGGGCCTGACACGCCCCGAAAGTGAGCGGACGGATTTCACGCTGGCCGCGCTGCGCCGCACCGAGAACGAGGTGTTCCAAGGGATTTGGCTGAACTGGCTTGATGCGTTGAACCAGGAAATCCAGCAGGATTTTGGCGGCCATGTACCCGATGCAGGCGACTGGAGCCCGGCCGACCGCGCCTTCTTTGCTCGGATAGAGATCTATCGCGCGGCGATGGAACGCGCCTATTCGGACGAAGGCTTCTCGCTCCGGCGCGCGGCCGCTCAGGTCTGCGATTTCGTGCGCGATTGCGTGATCTACCGTCGGGCGCAAGACTATGCGGCGGCGCGACGTTTCTATCCCGCCCGCAATCGGACTTCGCTAGCCCTTCAGACGACGGCCGCTGCGATCCTGGCACCGACACTCGCTCCGCTGATGCCCCGATTCGCCAGAACGCTGGCGCGAGGCATCGATGGCGTCTCAGACGAAACATGGCCCCGGTCCGTCCAGCGCCTTGCGCCCGGGACGCGCTTTGATCTCGGACCCGTGTTGGTGTTCTACGCCAAATCCGGCAATCCTCATCTCGATGAGGAGGAAGCACTATGAGCCGAAAGGTGCACCAGTGAGCTATCCCAATCTCGACCAGATCTGCGCGGCAATCAAAGCCGATGATGCCAAATATCTTTACTCGCTGTCACTGGCGACCGAAGCCGCTATCAGACGGTAGAGACCAGATTGGCGGACCTGAACCAACGCATCGTCGACACCCTGGCCCGCGCCTTCGAGGACCGCTCGGCCGATCGCTTCCCAGCCCTTGCTGTTTCGTGCCGCAAATGCCGTGTGGGCTCGACTGCGCTGACCAACCTCTTCGGCATCGCGGGATTTCCGTCCTCCAGCCGGTCAAGACTGTCATGCGGTTCGAGGCGCTTGGTCAACCTGGCGCGCCCTGGATCGTGCGCCGATCACCGGAAATGTCGAATGCGAATGCCTGCCTGATGGTATCTTCGATTCTGTCCGAGCCTGTACTGGCGCGGCAGTCGGCCGAAGAACAACTGAGCTACTGACAATCGGAAGGTAGCAGGTTCAAAATTCTGCCCCAGAAACCGGATATTGCGCACAACCAGCGTTCACGATCGCGATGGTGCACAAGCTTCCAACCATACCCGCGCAACGACAGCCCGTCGCCTGAAGATACTCGGCGAGGGCCGCCAAATCCCTCGCAAGCGTATCCTCCGTCACATGCACGCCGTCTTCGCCGACAATGCAGACGCTTGTCTCGTCGAGAGATAAGTCCAGCCAGGGTCCTCCTTCAGGATTGCGTGTTTGCTCGGGTACGGAGCCGCCCCTCAGTTCCCAATCGAGGAGCGATCCTACAGTTCACATATGTGGAGATCGCTCGCTAGGTTACCCGGTCTGTGAACCCTGCAAGCCGAAAATTCAGATGCCGCCCATGCAGAGATATTTCATTTCGAGGTAGTCCTCGAGGCCATGGCGGGATCCCTCCCGCCCGATGCCGGACTGTTTTATCCCACCGAACGGCGCCGCTTCTGAAGACAGCCGGCCGGTATTTACCCCGACCATTCCATATTCCAAGGCCTCGGCCACACGCCAGACACGCTTCAGGTTGGAGGCATAAAAGTAGGCCGCGAGGCCGTAGATCGTGTCGTTGGCCTCACGCACGACCTGATCCGCATCTTTGAAGCGAATAATCGGGGCCAGCGGCCCGAATGTCTCTTCTTGCGCGACGGTCATCTCGCTGGAGACACCGGTCAGGACTGTCGGTTGGAAAAACGTGCCATTCGTGCCGATGCGTTTGCCCCCGCATCGAATTGCGCCGCCTTTGGCGACGGCATCGGCAATATGGGATTCGATCTTGGCCAAAGCGCGCTTGTCGATGAGCGGTCCGATGTCCACTCCGGGAGCGAAACCGTCACCAACTTGAAGTTGGCGAGCCCGTTGCACGAATTTCTCGACGAACTCGTCGTGAACGCCCGACTGGACGTAAAGGCGGTTCGCCGAAACGCAGGTCTGGCCGGCATTGCGGAACTTCGCCTGGATCGCACCGTCAACCGCGGCATCGATATCGGCATCATCGAAGACGATGAAAGGTGCATTGCCGCCGAGCTCAAGGCTGACTTTTTTGATCTGGTCCGAGCACTGGCGCATGAGAAGGCGCCCGATCTCAGTCGACCCGGTGAAGCTGATCTTGCGGACCTTGGGATTGGTACAAAGTTCGCGGCCGACCGCGTCACCTTCGGACGCATAGATCAGGTTGACGACGCCTTCGGGAAAGCCAGCCTGATGGGCGAGGGCGAACATTGCTCCCGCCACGAGCGGCGTCTGTTCAGCGGGCTTGAGGACGATCGTGCAGCCCGCCGCCAAGGCTGGCGAGATTTTGCGCGCCACCATCGAGGCCGGGAAATTCCATGGCGTTATCGTGCCAACAACTCCGATGGGCTGCTTGATTACCAGCATTCGGCGGTCCATCGATGGTGCGGAGATCGTCTCGCCATAGACGCGATTGGCCTCCTCGGCGTACCATTGCAGATACGCCGCAGCATGCGATATCTCCGACTTGGCTTCGGCAAGCGGCTTGCCCATCTCCGCGGTGAGAATCTCGGCGAGATCGTCGGCGTGGTCGATGATCAACTGATGCCATCGCCATAGAACGTCGCTGCGCTCACGTGCGGTCAACCCTGCCCATCCAGGCTGAGCGACATAGGCCTTGTCGATCGCAGCGCATGTCTCCTCGACACCCATGTCGGGTAGTTCTGCCAGCACTTCGCCAGTCGACGGGTTGAGGACCTCGAATGTCCGCTCGCTAGTCCGCGTGCCAAGTGCCGGCAGGCGATCAATGGGTCCAAACAGGTCAGGGGATCTCAGGTGACGGATCATCGGCAGGCACAGGGGCAATACCGGATTCCTCCTCAACGCAGCAGGTATATATAGCAGGTGCGGTGTGTACTGCGCGAGGTCCGGGTTCCTTATAGGGCCTCGGCCAGACAGCTGGTAGACCACGGTACCCAACTGGAAAGGGAGAATACCTGAATACGCTAGAAGATGCCTCGCGGTTCTACTAGTCGAACGATTGAACAACGGACATCGGCTTCGCCAGCCGCGCGGAGTGGATGCTGGTGGCCTGCGCCTACAATCTGCGGAACACGAATCGGCGACTCTATCGACTTGAAGAGAGGCTGGCCTGAGGAGGAGCGCACCCCAATAATGACGCCTGAACCGGCAAATGCCTGGCAACGCCCGCGAAAACCGATCCTCGGCTTTAAACAGATCCCGTTTACCGGGCGAGCGCCCGCAAGATGAGAAAGAGGATGGAGAGGAACAGGGTGGCGAAGGCGCGCCAAGGGAAGACCGGCCGGCGCTTTTGCATGGGGATGGAGCACATGATCAATTCCCCGCCTGTTGCTGCGGCAAAAGATAGCCTGTGGTCGAATGGTCGAGCACCAGATAACGCGCGGCGACCGCCTTGACCTCGTCGATGGTGACCTTGCGGACGCGGTCCGGCCTCTCGAGCACGTCCTTCACATTGCCACCGGTGGTGAGCGTCTTGCCATAAATGTTGGCGATGTGGTCCAGCTCGTCGTGTGCAAAAATCACCGAGCGGATATAGCGGTCTTTGGCCTTGTCCAGCTCGTCGCTGGTGACGCCATCCTTGGCGATTCGGGCGACTTCGGCAACGGCCGCCGCTTCGAGATCGACGAGCTTTGCATCGCCGCGCGGCGAGCCGGAGATAGTGAAATTCGTGTCGTCTAGCATGGTGCCCTGGAAGGAGGCGCCGGCCGCCGAGGCTATGCCTTGCTTGACGACAAGCTCCTGATATAGCCGGCTGCGGTTACCGCCACCGAGGATCTCGGCCAGCAGGTCGAGCGCCTCGGCCTCGCCGGGCTCTGCCGTATGATAGGACGGCACCACCCATTGAGTGGAAAAGCTCGGCACCGAAACGCGCGCATCGGTCAGCGTCACTGTGCGCCTGGTGTTCTGCTCCGGCTCGACCGGACGGTTGCGCGGGGGCAGGTCCGGCCCGCGCACAACCTTGCCATAGGTCTTCTCGGCCAGCGCCTTCACCGTCTCAGGTTCTACGTCGCCGGCCACCACCAGCACGGCGTTGTTCGGTCGGTAGTATTTGTTGTAGATGGTGAATGCGTCGGTGCCGTTCAGCTTCTCCATCTCCTGCATCCAGCCGATGACCGGAATGCGGTAGGGCTGGTTCTGCCGCAACGTCGCGTTGACCTCCTCGTCCAGCAGAGCATGCGGGTTCGTCTCTCTGTGCCAACGGCGCTCCTCCAGGATCACGTCGCGCTCGGTCTTGATATCATCGTCGTTGAGGATGAGGTTGAACATGCGATCGGCCTCGAAGCCCATCATCTCACCCAACGCCGAGGGCGCCACCGTCTCGAGGAAGGTGGTGTAGTCATAGGCGGTGAAGGCGTTATTGTAGCCGCCGATGGCTGAGACGGCTCGGTCGAACTCGCCGGCGGCGTGGTTGGTCGTCGCCCTGAACATCAGATGCTTGAGGAAATGGGCAAGGCCGGATTTGCCGGGTGGCTCGTCGGCGCTGCCGATCTTGTACCAGACCATATGAGTGACGATCGGCGCGCCGTGATCGGGGATTACGACCACTTCCATGCCGTTGTCGAGCAGGAAATCCGTCACCTTGCCGCCGTCGGTGGCGGCCAGAGCCGGAGTGGTCGTCACCAGGGCCAGCGCGGTGGCAATGAACGCCTTGCGCAGCCAGGGGGACGATCGATGGCTCCGGTTGTGGTGGCTGGTCGAAAGGCAAGGTTCGAGGCAAAGTGATTTGTTCCTCATTTTGATGAAGGCGCTGCGTCCCCGTCTCCCCGCGTGGGAGGATCGGCGGGCAGCGCCGAGCCAGATGAATAAGCTCTTCATGGGGCCAGGCCTTGCTCGAGCCTCATCTTTGGATGGACCCAGGAGACCTGCGGCGGTATTTCTTGGTGAGGTGATCATGGGACGGATTCTCCTTGGTCCGCGACGCCTTGCGGATGACCAAGCATGCACCGTGCCAGATCAGAAAACCGTTCGAGGCAGTGGACAAATCGGGCTCTGCCATGTTGCGCATCCGACATTGTCGGACATCGGACAGGGCCGAACGCGACGCGCGCGGCTGAGAATATCTTCTTCGTTCGGAAGACGATTGGGCGCGCTGCCGGGGAGGGGTATAGGATGCGCTTCGAATGGCCGCTGCACTGGCGGTGAGAATGGAGATGTTGGTCGCCCCAGCGGAACCCTGTCCTCGACAGCCAGACCGGGTCGATGAACGGCAGAGGCGCGAGGAGCGTAGCGAACTCGAGCGCGGAGCCTGCTCGCGCGCTAGGACGGATCTGATCCAAAATCGGCGAGTTGGGCGATATCCGCGAGGCGCTGGAAAACGAAGATCGTAGGACTCGGGCGGGAAAAAACAATGCGGTTGCGCGCTTCTGGCGTAATGCGCCTGCCGCGAGGCCGTTGAGCCTGATGAGTTGCTGCGGGAAAGGGGAGTGTTTGCGCGGGACCTTGGTCAAACGTAAGAAAACAACCGTCGAGCTCGCCCTGGATGGGGCATGCAGGCACGTTTGTCGCTGGAGGACAGCAGCACGGAAGCTGTCCGCGCTTGCCGTCGTCGCTGGGTACCAAACAGGAGAATTTGCGGTCGCGATCGAATTCATCTGCGTAAATGCCACCTGGCTGTGCTCGGTTTGCCGGCGAACAGATTTTGCCTTCTTTGCGGCTGCAAACGCATCCCTGGCGGCGTGGTCCCTAAGGTCAAGAGCATCGGGTGAGTAACAGCCTGATCCTGCTCAATCTGATGCGCGCCAACCGCCTCGCCGGATTGTGGAACCGCTCGCGGGTAGCTTCTAGCACAAACAGCAAGGTCATGAAATCAAGTAGGAAGTCGTCGATCGCTTGGGCGATTGTTTCTGACTTGCCCTTGAACTGGTCCAGCAAAACGCGCGCGTTATCGATCGCTTCCACGCTGGTGGCATCGATTAACCCCTCGACCCTCTTGAAACAACCCAATTCGAAACTCCTTCAAGCGCTTGCCAAGCCGTTATGCACGAAGGTAGCTCCGTGAACTACCCGGCCCTTTGACCTGGCGGCACGAGCAGCGGTCGGCCTTACGTCCCGTGCCTCCAAGCACCAGCCATAGACGTGGCGCTGAGGAGCGTTGGAAGGATCGGGCGCTTCCGGCCATGCTCGAGCGGTAGTGTAGGACACTGCTTGCTGGCGACTACGGCCAAAATGGAGTGCGCCAGCTGATCGGGACTTAACAATTTTTCGCTTTTTGCTGTGCCCAAGTCTCGGCTATGAGTCGGGGCAGGCCTAATGGCCTGCCCAGGTTGCAATTGTTAAGGAGGAAATACGTATATGCCTACTGGAACGGTAAAGTGGTTCAACAGCACCAAGGGGTTTGGATTTATCCAGCCCGACAATGGCGGTCCGGATGTTTTCGTCCACATTTCCGCTGTCGAACGCGCGGGCCTCTCGACCCTCGCTGACGGCCAGAAGATCAACTATGAGATCGAGCAGGATCGCCGCACCGGCAAGTCCTCCGCTGGCAGCCTCAGCAAAGCTGGTTGAAATTTTCTCCTGCGTCTTGGCAAGAGTGGGCGCGTAGGTCCGGAGGTCCTCACGGCCGCTCGATAGGAGCGAGCAAAAACTGAGGGCAGCAGATTGCTGCAGGCGTCGCGAATTCCTCATGAAACAAAGTTGTTTGAAAGGAAGGCGGGGTTGGCCCCGCCTTTTTATATGACGCGCAGATTAAGCCGATGGCTGCAACGCTCCAGAACGAATCTCGATTGCCGAAATCAAGCCGCGACCTTCTTGCGGGTTCGCTTCGTCGACGCCGGCTCCGGCGCTTCCGGCGCTTTCGGTTTGCGGCCGAGCCCCATCGTCTTGGCCAATGACGAGCGTGCGGCGGCGTAGTTCGGCGCGACCATGGGATAATCCGCCGGCAGGCCCCATTTGGCCCGATATCCATCCGGCGTCAGCCCATAGTGGGTCGACAGATGGCGCTTTAGCGATTTGAATTTCTTCCCGTCCTCAAGGGAGATGATGTAGTCCGGTGTGACCGACTTCCTGATCGGGACTGCAGGCGTAAGGGCAACCGGCTTTTCTGCAGAGACACCTCCGGCCGTCCCTTTCAGAGCCGCGTGCACTTGGCCGATGAGGGCAGGGAGATCCCCCACCGGGATCGGATTGTTGGAGACATAGGCTGAGACGACATCGGCCGTGAGCTCGATGAGGGTGTCGATGTTTTTTTCGGCTTCTTCTGTCATGAAACTCTCCAGGCGGCGTGAAACACAGTCGGCGAAGCGTCGCTTCATAGTGGCGGTCGCCGCTGAAAGCAACCAAGGTCTCGACAGGATTATTGCGATGCTCGTCCAGCAGCGAGATCTATAGCGCGGTATCGCGCCGTCATGACCGTTGATGCGTTCCGTTGTTGGCGACCTGCCGCGGTGCTTGCGCATTTTCAGGCGCGTCTCGGCCGTAAGCTTTGTGCCAAAACGACCAGTAATCTCGAAACGAAGCAGGCTGTTTCTGTTCGCCATCCTCTCTTTGGCTGTGAAATCGGTGGCAGAGCAGTGGCCGCTTCCTGGTGGCGCGTGGAGGAACTATCAAGCGTGGATTCGCAATGGTCGAAACGATGTAGATTCATCCGGTGAGCCGCTCTCGCAGCAGGATGTTAGGGATTGGACCGCTGGTAAACCGAGGACCTCACGCCGCTGCTTTGCTATTGAACCGCTATCGCTGTGACAACACATTCCGCAATGGTGGGCGGGTGTAGAGGAGGCGCCTTACGCAAACTAGCGGTTCAGCAGGTCGGGAGGAACGCATGAGCTCAGGGGACTTTCAGCAGCCCACTTTTCGTAAGGCGTGCAGCGCACATCGTGCAAGAGATTGCCAGTCCTGCGGATGCTATCGATTTTCTCAACGAATGGCCAGAAGATCGCAGAGACCGGATCTACCAAGCCGCCCTCAGGGCGTGCTTTGATGCATACAACGGACGAAAACCTGCGAGCGCAGCGCGCAAGACTTTTTTCCGCTTTGCGAAACAGGTCGTCATATTGGAAGATGCAACCTCCGCGATGCAATGGCTCGCTGCCTGCATGTCGGACAGTGGAAAAGCGCAAGTATAGGCGTCGTCAGTCGGTGTGAGGCTGGAGCGGGTACGCCGATGGGGTTATTGTATGGAGATTTCGCCGGCATCTCGAGCGTACTATAGCCTTGCGCGCTATGACGATGTTAATCATCTTGTTGTTATTGTAAATCAGCTTCTCGCGACAGGACTGCAACGCTTCCGGTGTGAAAATCACTGCGTGGGACTTGGTTCTCTCAAATTCATGACGGTAAATTGCCCTGTAATTATCGCAAAGCAGTTGTCCCATGAAGCTGATAAACGAGGCCAAAATTGTGCTCCGTCGTCTGCCAATATTCGCTCGATCGAGGCTATAGGCCTCACAAGCCAATCAAAACAGCTACTTGGGCGCCCTTTGAAATTCGTTAATTTCGCTCAGCCCAAACGGCCCTCCACGTCGAAAGTAAGATTGTCCCGCAAAGCGTGCTACAAGACGCGATCCCGGATCGATTTGGGCCAACGTCGATCTGGCGAAGGCACGCCGGAAATCGAGCCGGACCTGCAGCGGAACAGATAACCCGAACCGAAATCTGAGACAGCGGCGGACCCGATTTCTTCATGGTAGAAGGCGCAGAGAGAACCGGAGCACGGCTCCGGCGCCGCCGCTTGCCGAGCAGCGATCCTCCGGCTCCCTGAAATCCAATCGAGAAGAGCGTTCACTTCCGAGACGGTCCCATCTCTGCCGCGAAAACAGGTGTCAGACCCCGGTCCTCTCCCGCAGCTGATCTAGCGCAGGGCGTTCATGAGCCGCA
This sequence comes from Mesorhizobium sp. M0664, assembly GCF_040320565.1. Classification (NCBI taxonomy): domain Bacteria; kingdom Pseudomonadati; phylum Pseudomonadota; class Alphaproteobacteria; order Hyphomicrobiales; family Phyllobacteriaceae; genus Mesorhizobium; species Mesorhizobium sp. M0664. The sequence goes on along the minus strand of NZ_JAMYPW010000043.1, from coordinate 15,714 downwards.
TATCCCAGAGTGGCTGCGTGCACGATGCAGCGAGATCATTTATGAAAATCCTATTTAGTACGATGGCTGTCCCCTTGCTGGCAGCCACCGCTTTTGCTGCGGATTCGATCCCCGCAGACCTCAGAGAAACGGCACTGGCCACCTTCAGGGCTTTGCCATCCACCACGCCGGCAGTCGCCAACAACCCGATCACCCCGGAAAAGATCGCTCTCGGCAAGGCACTGTTCTTCGATCCACGCGTTTCTGCGTCAGGCGTCTTGTCGTGCAACTCGTGCCACAACCTGGCCACCGGCGGCGACGACAATCACGAAACCTCGATCGGCCATGGTTGGCAGAAGGGACAGCGCAACGCGCCGACTGTACTGAACGCTGTCTTCAACATCGCCCAGTTCTGGGATGGTCGTGCCGCAGACCTGAAGGCTCAGGGGAAGGGACCGGTCCAAGCCGGCATCGAAATGGCCAATACACCGGGCCAAGTCATCGCCACGCTCAAGTCCATGCCGCAATATGTCGAGTGGTTCGATGCAGCTTTTCCGGCTGAAGCCGATCGGGTCACCTTCGACAACTTCGCCAAGGCAATCGAAGCCTTCGAGGCGACACTGGTCACGCCGGCCCCCTTCGACAGCTTCCTGAATGGTGATGAGCTTGCCATGACTTCCGAACAGAAACAGGGCCTGGCGCTTTTCATGGACAAAGGCTGCTCGTCCTGCCATGCCGGCATCAACGTTGGTGGGGAAGCCTATTACCCATTCGGCCTCGTGGAACAGCCCAGCGCCGAGGTCCTGCCGGAAAAAGACAAAGGCCGATTTGCGGTCACCAATGCAGCCGACGATTCCTATGTTTTCCGCGTGGCGCCGCTGCGCAACGTTGCACTCACCGCGCCATACTTTCATTCGGGCAAGGTTTGGGATCTGAAACAGGCCGTTGCCATCATGGGAACCACCCAGCTTGGCGTGGTACTGGCGGACGAAGAAGTCGACCTGCTTGTTGACTTCCTCAACTCGCTGACCGGAAAGGCACCCGAGGTCGCCTATCCCATCTTACCCGCCGAAACGGCGACAACACCCCGGCCTATAATGCAGATCTTAGGAAAATAAACGGCCAGCTGACTGCGGAACATCGCAATTGACAATGAGTGCGACTTTTACTGGACGAGACGAGTCGCGACGTCCATGAGAACGCAAATGGCTCGTTTCCAAAGTGCAGGCACTGCTTCCGTCACCATCTCGTTGCGATGGAATCATGTTTGGGATCTGGCGTGCGACATGCCAAGGAAGGCGTCTGACGCATGAGGCTCGCGCGCTGTCGATACCGCGCGGCGGCCGGTCATCGCGCTGGCGGCCGAATTGCCGCGCGCCAAAGTGATCGGCACCCTTAGGGCGAAGGGGCAGCCACTCCGTCCTCCATGTCCAGCGATTCTTCGACTGCTTCCGGATTCCGGGCGATGGTCCAAAGGAGAGTGTTCGCCGCTGCATCCGTTTCGAGCGACCTTGCTCCCAGTTTCGAAGCGTTGCCAGATCGAGGCCATACCTCACGGAGAATGCCTCCTGAGAGAGCTTCGTGCGATCCCGGACTTCGCGAACACTTATCGGCCGCGGCGCATGAACCTTCGCGATCACGCCTGCGGACGACAGTTCATTCTTCAGTGCAATAGGTCGTCGACGCAAGGAACCGTCACGAACGCCTTGCCGTGATCGACCATCTCCGTGAGTATCGCGTGGGCCGTCCTGAGCGGCAGCTGTCTCTTAACGAGAATCCGGGCGGCCTCAGGAGTATTCGCGCCGTGAAGAAAACTGAGGCTCAGTCGGACGGGAGAGCCTGACGACACCGGGACGACGTCCCGGGTTCGCACCCGTTGTCCGTACCGCTCCATGAATTTCGATTTAGTCGACATTAAGCTTCTCCGCGATCACTCGACCGAGCTTGCGCAATTTGGACCATCCCCACTGGAGGCATCGCGATAAAAGTACGCCAAACAACGCTAAGGGAGAACAAGCAGTGATCTGATTTCGTTCGACGCTCGTTTTCGAGAGCCGTTCTGGGTCGTTCGCAATCAACTGTGTAGGCCAGCGGAGCGAGCAAGGAGCGCCAGATCCGGACAGGGCTGAGTGGGGTGTTTCTCCGAAAGGTGGGGCCATACCCTAAGGAACACGAGATCTAGTGGACTCGTCGATTCGCGCGGTTTCGATTCGCGCACCCGGGCACAACGCTTGGATAAGTCCCATCAGATGCTCTCCGGTGGCCGTCGTCTGTTTAGCTGACATTGGGCCGAGGGCTTCCAGCACGAGCCACATGGCGCGGGTATGGACCGTGACCATGGTGCGCCGCCCCTGCCGCCAGTTCCAGCGGCGGCACGTGACACCGGCATCATCGCACCAGATGACTTCGCCCGGTTCGGGATGCTCGGTTACCATTTCACCTTGCTGGATCGTGTCGAATGGCTCCGCTCCCTTCGCAATTAAAAGTCTCGGGACCCCCTGGTAAAGATCGAGATCCTCCCCGCCAATCGGGACGCCATACAACACGCTGACGGCATTGTAGGCATCAACCAGTGGGGATATCCGCGGGAGAGAGCCATCTTTCCGCACCCGCTTGAGAAGCGCGGCGGCCGAGCACGGCGTTCGATTGGCCTTTGTGCCGAAAGCCTCGTAGGCAACGGCCCACGCCGCAAGATGCGCGTCCCTTTGGGCGTCATCGCGAAGCGCGGCCTGTTCCGCCGCCGCAATCGTGTCGTTCAACGCCTGTGCATCCGGCACGTCGATTTCAGCGTTCCGCACCACAATGCTGATCAGATGAAAATCCGGGTAGCGGGCCTTGATCTCGGGGGCAACCAATGGCGTGAAAGACATGGGATGCTCTTTTCTCATGGGGAGGCTTTGCGCTGGGGGTCGTTCGGAAAATGTTTGAAGAAAGGTGCTTGTCGAGCGTCCAGATCTTCTGGCATCGGCATGGTGCATGCCGCACCATGCGCTGGATAATTCCACCATTCGGCCGTGGACAAGGCCTGGTAGAGATCGTCGATTATCTCTTGCGGGTGCTCGAGCCCGCCTCGGCCGGCAACAAGCTACGTCTCCGCCAGATCCTCCTTTTCATTAGGAGGCAGCGGGCGCGATATGGATGTGAAGCAGCTTTCCTTGCCGGGTCATGCATCGCTCTCGGAAATTCATCTCGCACGAAAATCTGCCGCCAAACTGGCCTGATCAACAGCACCAGTTGCATGGCGTTTTCCCAGTCCAGTTGGCTTGCAAACGAAATGCGGTTCAGCCCAAGGGTCGGTTTCCTCGCCAGCACGCCACGTCCCCGCCGTTTTAGCCACCGTGTTCCGGCAACGCATCTTGCACCTGCTTGACAACCGCTCGCAGGATCTCAACGCCCTTCTCGATCTGCCGAATGCTCAAGGCGGCATAGCCCATGACAAGCCCCATGCGATCGATGTGGCCTTCGTCCGACTGCCGCTCGTAAAGGGGCGAGATCAGGTGTAGCCCCAGGCCCGCGCCTCGGGCGGCTTCGACAAGGGTCGTTTCCCGCGATCGCGGCAGTTCGTCGAACCAAACGACGACGTGCAGACCGGCCTCTGCTCCCTGGACAGCGATGCGATCTCCGAAGCTGCGCCGCAAGGCGCCCAGCAACGTCCCCCGACGCTCGCCGTTCAGCCTGCGCACGCGCCGCACATGGCTTTCGTAGCCGCCACTTTCGATCAAACAGGCCAGAGCCTCCTGTTCAGCCACCGGCGAATGCCGGTCCGAGAATTGTTTGGCGGTTGCGAAGACCTCCTGCAATTCCGGCGGGACGACGAGGTAGCCTATGCGCAGCATTGGCGAGAGCGTCTTGGAGATCGTGCCGAGATAGATGACAGCCCCGTGGTCCTGAAGGCTGTGCAGCGGAGGGACCGGATTGATGTCGTAGCGATATTCGCTGTCGTAGTCGTCCTCAATCACATAGGCGCTGTTGTTCCGCGCCCATTCCAGAAGCTGGTGGCGGCGTGTGATCGGCATGACGCCGCCCAGCGGAAACTGATGCGATGGCGTGACATAGGCCAGTCGTGCACCAATCCTCGCCAGCAACTCCGTCTTCATCCCGTCCTCGTCGACGGTGACCGGGATGGGCGAGGCGCCTGTGCTGGCAAAGACCTGACGCGCCATCCTGTAGCACGGGTCCTCGATGACGAAGCGGTCGGCGGGATCGAGAAGCAGGCGCGCGCACAGGTCGAGGCCCTGCTGCGAACCGTTGACGATGATGATCTGCTCGAGGTCGCAGCTCAGGGTTCGGGCGCGCCAGAGATAGCCCTGGAGCGCCTGACGCAGCCGGCGCGAGCCGCGAGGATCGTCATAGGCAAGACGCAACGGGCGCTGCCCCATCGCCTCGTTCATCGCACGTTTCCAGACCAATGCGGGGAAGTCTGACGGCGCCAGGTCGCCATAGCGGAAATCGACCTTCAGTCCAGTCGGCAGATAATCCGGCCAGGGCGGCGTAACGCGCAGTCGTTCGCCATAGGCGGACAGATGAACCGGGCCGACTCGTTTCGCGACAGTGCGGCTCGTCTCAGGACCGATCAACGAAGATGCAACGCGGGGTCGTGCGCCTTGACGGACGTCGATGAAACCTTCCGCGGCCAGTTGCTCATAGGCGACCGTCACCGTCGTTCGCGAAACCCCAAGGTCATTTGCGAGGCCTCGGGAGGAAGGCAGCTGACTGCCGGTTTCGTAGACACTTCCGAGGATCTGCTCGCGAAGAGCCTCGTAGATCTGGCGTGCACCCATCGCGTGCGTGCGACCTGCAGAACCGGTACTTGAAGACTGGACCATTTCATTCATCGCCAACTGGATATTTCACATTGGCCAGTTTGCCGTCAATCTTTCGGAAACCCAAGCAAGATCTTAGAGGCCGAATGACCCGCTCCTATCAATCGGAAACCGATGCTCTCACGCGGTCGCTCAACGACACCGGTCCCGGATTCGCCACTCGGGCGATCCATCATGGCTACGATCCCGCCGGCTTTTCCAATGCCGTTCAGCCGCCAGTCTTCTTGACCTCGACCTATGGATTCGAAAGCGTGGCAGCGAACGAGGCCGCCGCCGCGCTTGGCGGAAGGCTCTATGCGCGCGAATACAATCCGACGACGGAGATCCTCGAACAACGGCTCGCCAATCTGGAAGGAGCCGAGGCAGGTCTGGTCGTTGCCTCGGGGATGGCGGCTTTCGGGACGCTGATCCTGTCGCTCCTGTCCCAAGGCGATGAACTCATCGTCCACAGGACGCTTTATGCGAACACGCTAGCCATGGTCGAACAGGCGGTCCCCCGCTTCGGCATCAAGGTCGTCGCGGTCGACCTGTCCGATCCCCAAAATCTCGATGCCGCGATCACCGAGCGGACCCGGCTTGTTTTCTTCGAGACCCCGGTCAATCCGCTGAGCCGCATCCTCGACATCTCTGCCATTGCCGAGCGCGCCCACGCGCGCGGTGTGAAGGTTGCCGTGGACAGCACCTTCGCCTCGCCCGCGCTCCAGCGCCCACTCGAACATGGGGCCGACATCGTGCTCCACTCGCTGACCAAGTACATCAACGGTCATGGCGATGCCCTTGGGGGCGCGCTTCTGGGCGACGCGCCAACGCTCCGCACGCTGCACGAAACGGGCTTGCGCTACATCACCGGCGCAGCGCTCTCGCCCATGTCAGCCTTCCTGATCCTGCGCGGTCTGAAGACGCTCACGCTGCGCATGGAACGGCACAGCGCCACTGCCCTTGCGGTGGCTCAGGCGCTCCAGGCGCACCCGGCGGTGGCATGGGTGAGTTATCCCTTCCTCGACTCGCACCCTGATCAGGTGACGGCGCGAAAGCAGATGTCCCAAGGGTCGGGCATGTTGGCCTTTGGCCTCCACGCTGGGTTCGAGGGCGCGCGGCGGATGATGGACCGGCTCAACCTGATCACCCGGGCTGTCAGCCTCGGCGATGCCGACAGTCTCATCTATCATCCGGCAAGCCTGACCCGTGCTCGTCAGCCGATCCGCAAGGATGCGCATCTGGCCGATGGAGTCGGCGAGGACCTCATGCGTCTCTCGGTGGGTCTTGAAGACGCCGATGACCTAATCGCCGACCTGCGGCGGGCTCTGGACGCCTTGTGATGACTTGTCGTCCGGCCAGTCCTGCGCTCACGCACAAACCTGGAGCCTTGCCATGGCATTCCTGAGCGGCCTTTCCGCGTTTCCCATCACGCCGACCGATCGTGACGGCCGTGTCGATACCGTTGCTCTGCGCAAGCTGATTGCCAGGCTTTGCGCCGCTCAGGTCGATTCCATCGGTCTTCTCGGCAGCACCGGCACATACATGTATCTGACGCGCGAGGAACGGCGACGGGCGCTCGCCGAGACCTTGGACGAAACCGGGGGACAAATGCCAGTCGTGGTGGGTGTGGGCGCGCTGCGCACCGACGAAGCAGTGAGGTTCGCGCAGGACGCTAAGGCCCTTGGGGCTGCCGCGGGGTTGCTTGCCGCCGCCTCTTACACCCCGCTCACTGAGGACGAGGTGTTCGAACATTTCTCCACGGTGGCGTGCGAGAGCGGCCTGCCGATCGTCATCTACGACAATCCAGGAACGACGCATTTCCATTTCACCCCAGCACTCGTCAGCCGCCTGGCAAAGGTGGGTGGGATTGTCGCTATCAAAAATCCGACAGACAAGGGCGAAGCGATCAAGAGCCATCTGGCCGACCAGAGGCGCACTGTGCCGGAAGGGTTCTCGATCGGCTACAGCGGCGACTGGAACGCCGCAGAGGCCATGATCGCCGGCGCCGACACATGGTACAGCGTCCTCGCCGGCATCCTGCCCGAGGTCTGCGTGAAGATCGTCACGGCGGCGCAACAGGGCGATGCGGCCGAAGCGCGACGGATCGATGCCACGCTTGCGCCGCTCTGGAGACTCTTCAAGGAGTTCTCGAGCCTTCGCGTCGTCTATGCACTCGCCGAATTGCTCGACATTTGCCGTGCCGCCCCCCCGCGTCCCATCCTGCCTCTGCCCTCAGCAGCGAAGCGCCAGATCGCCGCCGCGTTGGAACGCTTGCCATCGGATGCCAGCCGGTGAACAGCGAACCCGGCGGCCAGTGAAAGGAACTGTCATGTATTTACCCGCTCATTTCGATGAACCGAGCCGAGAAGTCCTTTACGAACTGATCGAGAACAACGCACTCGGCGTGCTGATAACCATGGCTGGAGCGGTCTCGACGCCAATCACACAGGGAGAAAACGGTTCCCTTTATTCCTGCGCGATTAGTACACGTGCCGAAGGAAAGTGCACTTTCTCGCTCGAGTGACTTATTTCAAAGGATGTGATCGCGTTTTGGCACATTCACGGCCCACATGCGGCAGCCGCTAACTCACCACATGGTGAGCAACCAGGAAACCTTCCGGCCTACACTTTCTCCCGGAGCGCGCGTGCTGCAGCAACCATGTTCATGAGGGCAGGGCGGACCTCCTCCCACTTGCGGGTTTTGAGGCCACAGTCCGGGTTTACCCACAGTTGGGCATCGGACAGTCGCTCGCGGGCAAGCATGACGAGATCCGAAATCTCGCCGACTTCCGGGACCCGTGGTGAGTGAATGTCGTAGACTCCGGGCCCGATTTCATTCGGATATTTGGAGCTCGTGAAGGCGTCCAGCAGTTCCATTTTCGAGCGCGACGTCTCAATCGAAATGACATCCGCATCCATTTCAGCGATCGCGTCGATGATCTCGTTGAACTCCGAATAGCACATGTGGGTATGGATTTGAGTCGCGTCCTTTACACCCGTTGAAGCGATCCGGAAGCATTCGACAGCCCAGTCGAGATAGTCGTTCCAATCAGACTGGCGCAGTGGCAATCCTTCGCGAAACGCGGCCTCATCGATCTGGATCATCCTTGCGCCGGACCATTCGAGATCCGTCACTTCGTCGCGGATGGCGAGCGCGATCTGGCGGCATGCTTCGGAGCGGGGTACGTCGTCGCGAACAAATGACCAGTTGAGAATGGTCACTGGGCCGGTGAGCATTCCCTTCACAGGGTTTTCCGTAAGCGACTGGGCGAACTGCCACCAGCGCAGCGTCATCGGATTGGGTCTCGATACGTCGCCGAAGATGATGGGGGGGCGCACGTAACGCGACCCATAGCTCTGCACCCAGGCATGCTGGGTGAAGGCGAAGCCGGACAGCTGCTCGCCGAAATGCTGTACCATGTCGTTTCGTTCGAACTCACCGTGCACCAGCACGTCCAGCCCGATCTCTTCCTGCCAGCGAATTGCAGCCTCGATCTCCTTCTTCAGGAAGGTCTCGTAGTCGACATAGCTCAGCTGGCCCTTCGCATGAGCGGCCCGCGCCCTGCGTACCTGCGGCGTCTGCGGGAAGGACCCGATGGTCGTCGTCGGGAACGGCGGCAGCCCGAGCGTGCCGGCCTGGACTCTGGAGCGCTCGGCAAAAGCGCTCTCTCGTCGCTTCATGCTGTCGTCAATGCTGGCGATCCGCCCCTCAACCAGCGGGTCATGGATCTTCGTGGATGTCACGCGAGTGGCGGCAGCCTCGGCAGACGCTTTCAACGCGCCTGCCACCGCATCCCTGCCTTGGGACAGGGCCCGGGCAAGCAACACCAACTCGTCGGTCTTCTGGGCCGCGAAGGCGAGCCACGACCTGATGTCCGCGTCGAGTTCCGTCTCCATGCGGAGGTCGATCGGCACATGCAGCATCGAGCAAGAAGGCGCGATCTCGACGCGGTCCAAGGGCCAGCCGGCGACGATCGGTTTGATGCGGTCGAGAATGGCGGGCAGGTTCGCACGCCAGACGTTGCGGCCATCGATCAAGCCAAGCGAGAGCACCAGATCCTTCGGTGCGAGCCGACCCACCGTTTCCAGCTGCTCGGGAGCGCGCACGAGATCAATATGCAGCCCGGCCAGGGGCAGAGAAACCGCGGTTTCGAGATTGTCTCCCAGCGGCCCGAAATAGGCAGCCAGCATGATCTTCAACTCGGGCGCGGCTTTTGACAGCTGGCCATAGGCGAATTCGAACGCAGCTCGTTCGTTCGGGTTCAGATCGAGGACAAGCGCTGGCTCATCGATCTGCACCCAATCGGCACCCGACAGCTTCAAGCTCCGCAGGAGTTGCTCGTAGACGGGCAGAAGCCGTGGTAGGAGCGCGATGGGATCGAAGCCGGCAGGCGATTTAGCCAGCTTGAGGAAGGTGACCGGTCCAAGGATGACTGGGCGTGTGTGAATGCCGAGGGCTTTAGCCTCGAGGAAGTAATCAACCGGCTTCGTCGACGAAAGAGCGAACGTCTGATCATCGTCTAGTTCCGGCACAATGTAGTGATAGTTGGTGTCAAACCACTTGGTCATTTCCATCGCGGTTACGCCAGGCCGATGAGCCGCATGCTGGTGACCACCGTGCCCACAATCCTCCGTCTGACCTTGGTTGCCGCGCGCCATAGCGAAGTAGATGTCGAGTGGGACCTCGCCGCCATTCCAGCCGTAACGGGACGGAAGGGCGCCGACCATGGCTGCGGTGTCGAGCACATGGTCGTAAAGCGAGAAGTCGTTCGACGGGATTTTCGACACGCCGCGATCGCGTTGCTCCTCCCAGCTAGCGGCACGGAGCGCCTTCGCCGTCGTGAGAAGGTCGGCAGCGGACGATTTTCCGGACCAGTAGCTTTCAAGCGCGAATTTCAGTTCTCGCCGACGACCGAAGCGGGGCACGCCGAGCGTTGCTACAGGAATTTGCTGAGAGACAGTCATGCATACCCCGATGGTTGGGGCGTCGGTGACAAGGAAGGCGCTAGCAGGCCGGCACGAACGCCAGGCTGCAGCGGCCATCGAGACACCCCGCCCGTGGACGTAATTCGCCGTGGCAGGTCTCCTGGCTCGCGGGGTCATAGCCTCTACCCGTCTTCCCAAGGCTATTCGCCTCAGTGACATGAGTGGGGTTGGCTCGCCGCTAACAGTTGCGGGGGCAGCGCCGGCATCGCACCGGCTTCCCTCTTAGCTCCGCTGCGGCAGCGCCGTACGGAGAACCACGACACGGGAGACAATTACCGCAGTTCGCTTCTTTGTCAACGTCGCATAAAGAAATGTTTATGTCGTTATGTTAAATTTCCGTTGGCATGTTGCCAAAGGTCGCCTTGAAAGCGAAACTATGGAAGCCTTGAGCGGCCGGTAAATCAAAGCAATAACGCACAGCGGTCCAGGAGGATAGGAGTTCGTCGGCTGCCGGCGGCAAACTACCGGCAAGCGCCGTGGTGCTGCTTCCCGCATCATGCGAACGCCACCTCGGCGTCGAACTTCGGCTCCGAGCTTCCGACCGCTTCGTTGGTGATCTGCTCGCGACCACATCCGGCTCAATGGCGAGGCTGTTGCCCATGTGGAAACTGTTGGCCGTGATGCCCTCGGTGATACGACACAACGATTTCGGGGGGAGCACCCGAGGCCCGGCGCAGCGGCCTGTTACGAAGTGATCGAGGCCAATGTCTCGAACTGCGTGTTCGCAGCCCACCGGCTCAAGGTAACCCGGCTCAAACCACCGGGCCAGCTCAAGTCCTGTCCAAATGGGCCTGAGCGGCAAATCGTCGTGCACGGGCACGGTTTGGCGTTCGATCTTGTGATGCGTCTTGGGCGGACAATCGCCACGGTGCAGCGCGCAGAAGCGGTTCCCCAATTGGAAGCCGAGGGCGGTGAGGGCAAGCCAGCGCCACGGGCGGAGGGGGACTTGGACCTGTTTGCCCTGCTGGACCACAAGTTCGCGACACAGGGCCTCAAGGAGAAGACCAAGAGTGATTGCGCGGGACCTCGCCAAATCATCAAAAGCAGCGGGCAGTCAAAGTTCGGCGCCGATTGACATGGAGATAGCCATCGCGGCGGACCCCCAGGCGGACCGCAAGCCGGAATACAACCGGGTGCAGGCGGCCAAGCTCGTCCACAAGATGGCGTCGGGCATATACCGGCGATGGGAGAGCGGACCGTGGAGTGCAGGAACTTCACGCCTATCCACGCTCCCGTGGACGTGTCCTGCGGCACATCGGCAGCGATATTGAGGAGGCAGTTGAGCTTCTGGTCGAGCACTCTTACCTGCCACTACCTACGCTTAACGTCATCTCGTACTGAAAACGCACCACGCAAGGTCGAGATGTAACATGCGCCCTTCGTGGATGGTTCTAAGCTTCCTCGGGCGCGGTCAATCTGTGATAACGGTCGCTTGGAACCTCCATCACCGCGACGCGATCAAGGTTGGCGTATCGCGCTCGGTAGTAACCTTCTTCCTCCACTTCGGCGAAACTACACTGGGGAACGTCAAAGGTCGCAGCTTCCAATCCGAAGAAAGTCGTAGCGGTTTCTTCATCCAAGAAGTTCCACTCATCTTCTCCGTCGTCATATGTGACGCGAACATAGGAGGCCATGCGCACGGCTTCCTGATCACCCATCTCTGCGATGATGGCATCGCATTCTTTCTTCAGCTTTCCTGAAACCTCACCCTTATCCCAGTCATCCAAAGCCCGATAGATTTCTGGATGATAATACTCTGGCATCTCCTCTACATCGTCACCGATAAGCTCAATGGTGCGGACATATTGCGGATTTATCAAGAGTATTTTGTTGTCAAGGCTCCAACAATACAGCCATGGCCTGCTTGTGTTATTTCTACGAAGATTATGAAGTTCCTTCAATTGACGTAAAATCGATTCACGCGCCTTTTCATCGATAGGATATTGGCGGCTGCCAACAGTCGTCTTGATTCTGAGCGTGCCGTATCGCGTTTCGGCATCGGCAATTGCAAACGGGCTCGTGCGCCACTCCTCGACATCAATCTTCCAGCCCAGCAGCTCCTCGACCGTGCATTTCAACGTGAGACAAAGGTCCTTGATCTGCTCGACGTTCAACTGCGTTTTGCCTGTTTCCCAACGGGCCACAGTCTGTTGCGTCGTTGCCATCTGCTCTGCCAAATCTTTTTGAGTCATGCCCAGTCGAACCCTAAGCTCTTTCATGTTCATAACTCACCTCGCGTGTTCAACACACGCATTGTGGATGAATTAATCTAACACGTCAAGCGTGTTCAAAAATCGCAGCATGTGTTTTTAGGGCGTCTTCGAGGCTCCCGCAGCCGTTCGTGACCACTTGCGCAAGACACAGGGCTGGTACACAGCACGAACGGGCGATCAAAAATTACTGCTGAATTCAGATAATTATTGTGGGCGAGTCTGGATCTCTCTGATCGACACGATAGTCGACCATCACCATGATCGGACCGCTCGTGGCCGCAGGTCAAGTTGCAGCGTCGGTTCGCTGAACTTGTTGGTAGGATCCAGATTGAGCGTTTCAAAATCCGGCTGACGCAGAAGGATGCCCATCAGTCCCCCAATGACAAGAACCAGCTGGCGGACGAGCAAGGCTCCCGAAACACCTTGGACATCCGCCAGTTCGCCCCAAAGCCAGCTTCCCGCCGCCATGCCGCCGTATGTGGCCGTCTGATAGAGAGAGGGCGCGTCCAACCACCCACCGCGGCGCCGAAAGCTGCACGGACGTTAAACAGCGAGAATGATTGAATCCAAGCCGCACCGGCTGGCATGAGGTTGAGACAGCTCAGCCCAACGTGCTCGCTCCATGCCCGAAAGAAGCAGCTGATCGCCAATACAAAGAACGCACCGCGAATGACCCATTCGTTGGAGAGAACTTCTCGGACCCGCCCGATGAGGAGCGCGCCGCAAATCGCTCCCAGGCCGAAGAAGCCGAGCATCACGCCGTAGGTGACTGCGGTCCCTTTGATCTGTTCGCGAGCGACCAACGGCAGGAGAGCCAAAATGACAACGGCGGTGAGGCCGAAAATGAACTCCGGCACATCACCTTGAGAAGGTTCGGCGACAAGAGCACGTAACGGAAGCCCGCCGCCATCGCACTGCCGAAAGCCTCCCGCGGCAGCGCTTGTCGTGCCCGTTCGGCTTTCCATCGCAACAGCGCAGCGATCAGAGCGAAGTAGCAAAGGACGTTGAAGAGGAACGCGAAGCCCGCACCGGCTGTGGCCACGATTATGCCGCCAATCGCCGGCCCGATGCTGCGCATGAGATTGTAGCTCATGCCGTTGAGCGCAACCCCGCTTGGCAGGTGTTCGCGAGGCAGGATATCTCCCATGGAGGCTTGCCAAGAGGGATCGTGCAATGCCCAACCACAGCCGATTAGGAAGGTGAGACCCAGAAGGGTCCAGGGTGTCATTCCCCGCATAGGTCAGGAACGCCAGGAAGGCGGATACGCAGACCATCAGCAGTTGCGCAGTCAACATGATCCGGCGACGGTCAAACTTGTCCGCGAGCGCTCCCGCCGCGAGCGAGAAGATCATGTAGGGGAGGGTGGTCGATGACTGGACGAGCGCCACCATTCCATGGGAGGTGGCGATGCTCGTCATCAGCCAAGCTGCCGCCGCACCTTCCACTAGGGTGCCAAGGCTCGAAATGAGTGCAGCCGACCATAGCGAACGGAAGGTCTTGTGCTGAAAAGGAACCAGTGAAGATGTTCTCTTCGCCATTGTGGGAAGCTTCGGGATCGACCGCCGGGCTGGATTTGGTTCGCCTCACTCAACCATGGCCTCGCCATACAAGCCAAGCTGCCACAATGGCGCGCCTGCTAACTCAGAAAACTTGGCGGCCTTAACTACCCCCTGAGGAGTGTCTCTCGACATTCCTCAGGGAACTCGACGCGAATGTCTGCAATATCCGCTAAGCGGGCAGAATTTCTGCGACAGCATTTGCTGAAACCCTACTTTACAACAGTGTGGCGCTTCCGGCCGAGCGAAAGCCGGATCGGGAGGTCTTGGGAAGATATCATTGTATCAACCTCGACAACGTTGCCGTTGATCCGCACACCTCGTCCCGAGATCGCCCTTCGCGCTTCCCCTTTGGAGGAGGTCAATCCGGCGCGTACCAGCAAATCCACAAGGGCTACTCCGGCCAACCCCTCGGCGTCATTTAGATGAAGCGTCGGTAGCCCCTCTGCGGCTTCGCCCTGCCCAAATGCTTGGCTAGCCGTGGCCTCCGCCTGTTTGGCGGCGTTAGTTCCATGTGCCAGGGCCGTAGCTTCGTTGGCGAGACGTTCTTTGACGGCGTTTAGCTCGGTTCCTTCAGCCTGTCCAAATCGCTCGATCTCGTTCATCGGCAGATCGGTGAAAAGCTTCAGAAACCGAACGACATCAGCGTCTTCCGTGTTACGCCAGAATTGCCAGTAATCGTATGGCGAAAGGCGATCTTCGTTGAGCCACACAGCTCCGGCAGCCGTCTTACCCATCTTGACACCTGAAGGAGTCTTCAGAAGCGGCGTAGTCACTCCGAAGACTTCCTTTCCATCCGTCCGCCGTATCAAGTCGATGCCATTGATGATGTTCCCCCACTGGTCGGCTCCACCCATCTGCAAACGGCAACCGGTCCGGCGGGTTAGCTCAAGGAAGTCGAACGCTTGGAGGATCATGTAGTTGAATTCTAAGAAGCTCAGATTCTCCTGCTTTTCCAGCCGCGACTTCACACTGTCGAAAGAGAGCATCCGATTGACGGAGAAATGCCTGCCGACGTCTCTCAGCATGTCGATCCAACGAATGCTGTCCAGCCAGTCGGCATTGTTCACCATCACGGCATCCGTCGGGCCGTCTCCGAAGACAAGGAGACGGCCAAAGACCTTTCTGATCCCTTCAATGTTGGCGGCGATCCGCTCGTCCGTCAGCATCGGCCGCGCGTCCGAACGGAAGCTGGGATCGCCGATGCGGGTGGTCCCACCCCCAATGAGAACGATGGGTTTATGGCCAGTCTGCTGAAGATGACGAAGCGCCATGATCAGAAGAAGATGGCCGACATGAAGACTGTCAGCCGTCGCATCGAAACCAGCGTAAGCGGGTACGATGCCTGCTTCAAAGGCGGCATCGACACCCGGCAGGTCGGTCCCTTGATTTACATAGCCGCGCTCAATGAGCGTCTTCAAAGCCGCCGAATATGGTTTGGAATGACCGGTTGATAAATCGGGAAGTGCCATAGGGAATCCTCCTGGTATTGCCGCCAGGGGGTCCTCTCAATGAACAAAGCCGCCTGACGGCGGCTTGTTTCAAGGCATGATCGAAACGCGCCGCTCCTTATGGAAGCGTCGCATAATAGATTGCAGCGATGAGCGCCGACTTGATCATGTGCCGATGCATAAAGGACTTTATCCGCACCTGCAAGCAATCTGAAATGGCTACTTCGGGGAGCTGCCGAGCCTCTGTCGCGACGATTTGCAACTGACTTTTGCACCTCGCAGAACTCAACTTTTGCGACAGCATTTCCTGCTTCCCGCTTTCCTTCTGATGTCGAGCCCAGCGCGCTTCACCTGCGCTTCGCTGCAGCCGGTCAGCTTTGCCGTCCTGCTGATACTGTTGCCGCCAGACCGGAAGACAATAATGCGTTCGTGTGTCACCAAGTCAGCTTGGCCTCCGGCGGTGCGGCTTATCCGGATGACTGCACGCGATCAGTTGCTGGTTCAAGACAGGGAAGAAGGCCTGCATCGGCTATTTCTATGCCTGGCGGGACAACGGGCTGTGGAAGACCATCAACTTCCACTTGGTGGCTGCGGCACGCCTGGCGCTTGGTCGCGAGGCGAGCCCGAGCGCCGGTGTCATCGACAGATGGGGTATTCGGCTTGAGCCTCATCTTTTGGCGGAGATGCCATCAAGGTGCTGCGCTTCGAGCTGATGATAAAACGTGGT
>NZ_JAMYPW010000042.1:0-58482 GCF_040320565.1 Mesorhizobium sp. M0664 | reverse complement strand
ATTCACTCCTACCGCGCGATTCCCCTACTTCGCGACGGCTCGTCTTCTCGTCTTCGAGTATTCGCTTCAGGGAGACAGGCCTCCTGCCCTACTGCCCTACTGCCCTACTGCCCTACTGCCTGCCATTTTAGGGGCTTACATCCGGCAAAACTCTTCCCTATAAGGCCCTCCTAGCCTGATACCAGAATCGCGAGCACAACCGGCCGGGTCATCCCGTCCGGCTTTTTGTGCAAGCCGCCCGCCGAACGGACCCTCGACATGCCAAGACGCACCGACATCAAGTCGATCCTGATCATCGGGGCCGGCCCCATCGTCATCGGCCAGGCCTGCGAATTCGACTATTCCGGCACCCAGGCCTGCAAGGCGCTGAAGGAAGAGGGTTTTCGCGTTATCCTGGTCAATTCCAATCCGGCCACCATCATGACCGATCCGGAACTGGCCGACGCCACGTACATCGAGCCGATCACGCCCGAAGTGGTGGCCAAGATCATCGCCAAGGAGCGGCCGGACGCGCTGCTGCCGACCATGGGCGGCCAGACCGCGCTCAACACCGCTCTGTCGCTGCGCCGCATGGGCGTGCTCGACCGCTATCAGGTCGAGATGATCGGTGCCGACGCCACCGCAATCGACAAGGCCGAGGACCGCGCGCTGTTTCGCGAGGCGATGAACAAGATCGGCCTGGAAACGCCGAAGTCGATGCTGGCCAACGCAACCGACGTCAAGAACGCCGACCGCAAGACGCACGAGGCCGAGCGCGCCGCGCTGAAGGCCGAGAAGCCGGAAAATCTCGACGCCGCGCTCGATGCTCTGGAAACGCGCTGGAACCTCGGCGAAGGCGACCGCAAGCAGCGCTATATCAGCCATGCCATGGCGATTGCAGCACAAGCGCTCGACCATGTCGGCCTGCCCGCCATTATCCGCCCCTCCTTCACCATGGGCGGCACCGGCGGCGGCATCGCCTACAACCGCGCCGAATTCTTCGAGATCGTCCAGTCCGGCCTCGACGCCTCGCCGACCACCGAAGTGCTGATCGAGGAGAGCGTACTCGGCTGGAAGGAGTATGAGATGGAGGTTGTCCGTGACAAGGCCGACAATTGCATCATCGTCTGCTCGATCGAGAACATCGACCCGATGGGCGTGCATACGGGCGATTCGATCACCGTCGCCCCTGCGCTGACGCTGACCGACAAGGAATACCAGATGATGCGCAACGCCTCGATCGCGGTGCTGCGCGAGATCGGCGTCGAGACCGGCGGCTCCAACGTGCAGTTCGCCGTCAACCCGGCCGACGGCCGCCTGGTGGTGATCGAGATGAACCCGCGCGTCTCGCGCTCGTCGGCGCTGGCCTCCAAGGCGACCGGTTTTCCGATCGCCAAGATCGCCGCCAAGCTCGCCGTCGGCTACACGCTGGACGAGCTCGAGAATGACATCACCGGCGGAGCAACGCCGGCCTCGTTCGAGCCGAGCATCGACTATGTCGTCACAAAAATCCCGCGCTTCGCCTTCGAGAAGTTTCCCGGCGCCGAGCCGGTGCTGACCACCTCGATGAAGTCGGTCGGCGAGGTCATGGCCATCGGCCGCACTTTCCAGGAATCGCTGCAGAAGGCCTTGCGCGGGCTGGAGACCGGCCTGACCGGTCTGGACGAAATCGAGATTCCCGGCATCGGCCATGGGACGACAGCTGCCAGCCACGTCGACGACCGCAACGCCATCCGCGCCGCACTCGGCACGCCGACGCCGGACCGGCTGCGCATGGTGGCGCAAGCGATCCGCATGGGCACTTCGCTCGAAGACGTGCACGCGATGTGCAAGATCGACCCGTGGTTCCTCGAACAGATCGCCGGCATTCTCGACATGGAAGCCCGCATCCGCGAGCACGGCATCCCCGAGGACGCCGCCAATCTGCGCATGCTGAAGGCGATGGGTTTCTCCGATGCCCGCCTAGCATCCCTGGTCAGGAAGGATGTCGAAGAGATCCAGAAGATTCGCGAAAAACTCGACGTTCATCCGGTCTACAAGCGCATCGACACCTGCGCCGCCGAGTTCGCTTCGCCCACCGCCTACATGTACTCGACCTACGAGGTGCCGTTCGCAGGCGCGCTCGCCAACGAGGCGCAGGTCTCGTCGCGCAAGAAGGTGGTCATCCTCGGCGGCGGCCCCAACCGCATCGGCCAGGGCATCGAGTTCGACTACTGCTGCTGCCATGCCGCCTTTGCGCTGCGCGACGCCGGCTTCGAGGCGATCATGATCAACTGCAATCCCGAAACCGTCTCGACCGACTACGACACCTCCGACCGGCTCTATTTCGAGCCGCTGACGCCGGAGGACGTGCTGGAGATCCTGCGCGCCGAGCAGGCGTCCGGCGAGCTGGTCGGCGTCATCGTCCAGTTCGGTGGCCAGACGCCGCTGAAGCTCGCCGATGCGCTGGAGAAGGCCGGCATCCCGATCCTCGGCACCTCGCCCGACATGATCGATCTCGCCGAGGACCGCGACCGTTTCCAGAAGCTGTTGCACAAGCTTGGCCTCAGCCAGCCGAAGAACGGCATTGCCTATTCGGTCGAGCAGGCCCGCCTCGTCGCCGGCGAGCTCGGCTTCCCGTTGGTCGTGCGCCCGTCCTATGTGCTCGGCGGCCGCGCCA
The DNA here is from genome assembly GCF_040320565.1 of Mesorhizobium sp. M0664. Taxonomy (NCBI): domain Bacteria; kingdom Pseudomonadati; phylum Pseudomonadota; class Alphaproteobacteria; order Hyphomicrobiales; family Phyllobacteriaceae; genus Mesorhizobium; species Mesorhizobium sp. M0664. Next base: position 55,844 of record NZ_JAMYPW010000042.1, on the reverse strand, counting down.
TGCAGATCATCCACGACGAGAGCATGCTGCAATCCTATCTGCTCGACACCGTGCCCGGCCTGGTGCCGGAGGACATCAAGCAGAAATACCCCAACGACAAGACCGGCCAGATCAACACGCTGCTCGGCAAGAACCCGCTGCTGTTCGACACCTATCTCTCAGGCGCCATCGAAGTCGATGTCGATTGCCTTTGCGACGGCAGGTCGACCTACGTCTCCGGCATATTGGAGCACATCGAGGAGGCCGGCATCCATTCCGGCGACTCGGCCTGCTCGCTGCCGGTGCACTCGCTGCCATCGGAGCTTGTCGACGAGCTGGAGCGCCAGACGGCCGCACTCGCCCGCGCGCTCAATGTCGGCGGTCTGATGAACGTGCAGTATGCGATCAAGGACGGCACCGTCTATGTGCTCGAGGTCAACCCGCGCGCGTCGCGCACCGTGCCCTTCGTCGCCAAGACCATCGGGCGTCCCATTGCAAAGATCGCCGCCCGCATCATGGCCGGCGAAAGCCTGGAAGACGCCTTCGCCCACTACGGCGCCATGCCCGACCCGCGCAACCCCGGCCACATCGCCGTCAAGGAAGCGGTATTCCCGTTCGCCCGCTTCCCCGGCGTCGACATATTGCTCGGCCCGGAAATGCGCTCGACCGGCGAGGTCATGGGCCTCGACCGCGACTTCGCGCTGGCCTTCGCCAAGAGCCAGCTCGGGGCGGGTGTTGATCTCCCCCGCGCGGGCACGCTGTTCGTCTCGGTGCGCGACGAGGACAAGAAGGGCATCTTGCCGGCAGTCAAGCGCTTGGCCGGCCAGGGTTTTAAAGTGCTGGCCACCTCAGGCACCGCCCGCTTCCTCGCCGAAAACGGCGTCGCCGCCGAAAAGATAAACAAGGTGCTGGAAGGCCGCCCGCACATCGAGGACGCCATCCGGAACCGCCAGGTGCAGATCGTGTTCAACACCACGGACGGCCAGAAGGCGGTGTCGGACTCAAAATCGCTGCGCCGCGCCACGCTGATGCAGAAAGTGCCGTATTACACGACGCTCTCGGGCGCGGCTGCGGTGGCGGAGGCGATTGCAGCGTTGAGGGCTGGGAGTTTGGAAGTGCGGCCGCTGCAGGAGTACTTCGCGTAGGCGATTAGCCAATCTCCCTCCTTGTGGGGGCTGTCCCGCCGACGATGCTGCCGGCATATCGCCACGCTTACGCGCCGGCCAATCTTTCCTTCAGAGAAAGTTAAAACGCGACACCGGACAGGTATCTTGAAACACCTCGTTCCTAGAACGTGCCTGCGCAGCAAAAGGCATTGTCGAGTGGAATGCTCGCCACCGGAAGAGTTTTTTCTAATGGACCTTGCATGCCTTGCTTTTGTGAAGGACCTAACATCTCATACTTGGCAGAAGTCACACAAGCTGCCGCGATGTCGCTTCCCCTATGCGCCGTTCAGGAAAGGGAATGCTCTTATGGAACTCAAGCAGTTTGAGGTTAAGGGGCTCTTCAATTCTTACGATCATCTGGTCAGCTTTCCCACCACATCGGGTGTCGCGCAACAACCCGCGATCGTCATCATTCATGGGAGGAATGGCGTAGGAAAAACGACATTGCTCCGAATGTTGGACGGGATAATGCGGCTTGACTTCACAACATTCAGGAATGTTCCGTTTTCAGAAGCAAAACTAACCTTCGACAACAAAAGAGCACTTCAAGTAAAATCTGAAACCGCTGACGGCAAATTGAAGTATCTGAAAGTTTCGTATGGTAAATATCAGGCCATGTTAAACCCCAACCATTCAGGGGCGCTGACAGAGGAAGAGCAACTAGCTGTATCGAATTTTCGAGACGAATTTTTTAGAGATGTTGTGGGAATAGCTTTTGAGTACATTGACATTGAGCGGTTGAGTCGAATCAAAGAAGCGAGACTCTCTGAAGCGCAACTAGAGGCGCTTGCTATGCCAAGGGAATACTATTTCTCTCCGTCAGGTAAAATTGTCAGTAATGGACTGAATATAAAGTCGAAAAAGGTGCGCGATTCATCAATTAGCCTCGACAAGAGAGTAGCGGAATTCATAAACTCCGCCCAGATTAATTATCGACAGTTCTTTTCAAGCACGGAGCCAGACTTATTCCCAAAGATATTGGAAAAACTCAGCGGTCATGAAACTGTCGATATTGAGAAAGATAAACTAAAATCACAACTTAGATTCGTTATAGATCAAGATAAAATTACAGAAAGATTTGGTTTAGAGAGTGATAAATGGGACTATAGTCAAATCGTATCTAAGATAGATTTGCTTGACAATCATCCTGGTACAAAGCAAAATTCTTTAACAATTCTTTCAGTTTATGCTGAACATCTTGCATCGCGGGCGCAAGAAAGGAAGCTTGTCGCAGACCGGCTCCTCACCTTTGAAAAACTTCTCTCTGAATTCTTTGTTGGAAAAGAGGTCCGAATCGACAGCGTTGAGGGAATGAGAATTTCCACCGCAGGAAAGAAACCACTTAAGGAAAGTGACTTGAGCTCTGGTGAATATCATCTTCTTTATTTGATGGTTTCTGCTCTTGTTACAAAACAAAAGGGCACGATTTTGGCGATCGACGAACCCGAGATGTCAATGCACATAGCATGGCAGAGAAAATTGGTTTCTGCGTTAATCAGGTGTGCGTCTGGCGCCGAGCCGCTCTTCATCTTTGCCACTCACTCCCCCGACTTAGTATCTTCGTATCGTGAAGCCATGATTGACCTGGGGTGAGAATTCCGTGTTGAGACGTCAGATTGACGCATATCTAACTGCGGTGCAGATGGATCCTGAGCGCCGACATCTTTTTGTCGAGGGATACCGGAACCGGAACTTCCTAACGTGGCTTTGTGGAAATGAAATCCACTCTAATGTTAGCGTACTCCCAATAGACGCGATCGATTTCTCGGAGGCTGTGGATGGCGGGAACCGTGGGCGATTGGTCGAAATTGCACGGACGATCGAAGGTCAAACGGATGCGATAATGTTTTTCGCCGATGCGGATTACGATATCCTCCTCAAACGGAAACTCTTGTCTAACGTATTTTATACCGACAGAAGAGACATAGAGGGCTATATTTTTAGTGAGCGCTCTCTTGAGAAAATATTTGTTCTTTCGCTGAACACTGAAAAAAGTTCGACTAATTTTTTCAAACTCATTGTGAGTATATGCAAAAGGATAGCGTCGATCCGAATTTATTCCGAGGAAACCTCTTCCAGAATTGCATTTAAGAGCACCAGTCTAAAGAGATACATTACCAAAGACTCTATGTTTTTATTTAATCTGGAAGGATACACTAGGGCACTCCTTCAGAATTCAAATATCTCTCTGTCAAGGCTAGAATCAGTATTGTTAGGAGCAAAGAGTATTGAGGAAAGACTCGATGACCTCGACCACTACGAATACATTCACGGAAAAGATGTCATTTCTGTATTCGAGAGACTCCTTCATATCTTTGGTGTCAAGGACGGAGAGGCCGAAAGATTGCTTTGGGCTACAGTTGATCGTCCCGAATGCTGCCTTCATCCCCGACTCAAAGAGACTTTGAAATACATGAAGAAGATAATCTGAACGTCTATTGGTACGTCACGGGAACGACAGCTGCACGCCGGCGGGTCGATGCTGAAGTACTTTGCGTTGACCCGGTTGACCGAGTTTTAGAAGCCGGAATCGCGGGGCAGATTCGCTCCATCACCACGTCCTCCAGCGAGATGCCCGCCGCCGCCAGGGAATGCTTCAGCGCCTTCAGCGATTCCTCCGTCCGCGGCTCGACGTCGCAACGCACCATTTTGCACCTTGCCAACGCCAGTGCCGACACTCGGCTTAGCCGAGAAACCCAATAAACCGTCCGGCGAAAAGCACCGAAGTCCACAGCACCAGCGAAAGCACAGCCAGCACGGTCGCGGCCCCACCAGCCGGCTCATCACTGCCTTTTACGCGGCGCATGAAGACGAGGAAGTTGACCCCGGCAAGCAGGATGAGCGTCATCTTGGCGAGGAAGACCGGCATTGCCGCATATTCGCTCGCCCTTACTGAAAAGAGCAGCGACCCAGTGACTAGCGCACCAGCGAACGCGGCAAACGCGGTGCGGCGCAGCAGCGCGACGAACGCCGCTTGCGGCAGCGAGCGGAAGGCGCCCAGGATCCTGAGGTCCATGAGCCAGACGCTGGTCAGCAGCGCGCCGATCGACATGATGTGCAGCGCGTTGACGATGGGGTAGGCGACGAAGGAGGCCTTCAGTCCCCGCGCGAAGGCGAGTTGCTCGATGTCGGCAAAAAACCCGTCCATTCAGGCCGGCGGCACGCGGTCGGGATAGACGTCGTAGGTCTTGCCGCCGACGATGATGCGGGCCGCCTTCATGCGCTTTTCGCTCTCGTCGCGCGAGCGGTTGCCGATCGCGGTCACCTCGTCGCCGATCTTGGCGACCTCCTCGGTGAAGCCGGCGGCGATCGTGCGCGACGGCGTCGCCATCTCCACCCGCCAGGCCTCTCCCTCGGCGTCGACATCCAGCGTGGCATGCGGGTTGCCGATATAGATCGCCGTGATCCTGCCTTTGAGTTCGAAAAACCCGTCCTGCGTCCACGACCAGCCGTGATGGGCATAGGCCGCACTGACGGCGGCAAGGATCACCGCCGCTGCCAGCGTGACGCTCCGGTTGAAAGGTGACAGCATCGCTCGTCTCCTCGGTTCCGGCATTAGAGGGTAGGTCAGCGCGCCGCAGCGTCAAATCACATGAGGTGTGCGCTGCCCCTCATTGCCCTGCCGGGCATTTCTCCCCGTATAGTGACGGGGAGAAAGGTGCCTTCGCCGACGGTTTCGCCAATCTCCGGCGTGGCAGAGGGCGTGCCGGCGTTGCGGCAGCCCCTTCTACCCGTCCTATACGGGGAGAAGGTGGCGGCAGCCGGATGAGGGGCGGCGCCGACTTCGCCAATTGGCGATCAGCCTCGCTGAAGGGAACTTATGCTCACGCCGCCCAATCGACCTCGACCATCCCCAGCCGCTGATAGAGCCTGACCGCAGCCGCGTTCTCGACGGTATTGGTCTTGAGATCGACATGCGCAGCACCCCTTGCCTGAAACACGGCAAACGCGTGCCGCATCAGCGCCTCGGCGATGCCGTTGCCGCGCGCCTCCGGGTGGACGGCAAGATCCTTGACGAAAGCCCGCGTCCAGCAGAGCGCCGCGCCCGCCAGCCGGCCCTTGCCGTCAATGACCAGGAAACACAAAGCTGGGTCGAATTCCGCGTCGGCCGAAATGCGTGGCCACCATTCGTCGAACGGCCCGTCGGCGCCGTCGTCGAACACCGCGGTCAACAGCGTATGCAAAGCGAGTGCATCGGCGGCTTCGAAGCCGCGCATGAAAAAACCTTCGGGCCAGCGCGGCGCCAGAAGTGTGTCGTCGAGGATCTTGCGCAGGCGGATGTCGTTTGGCGCCGGCGGGCGCGGCTCAGGCATCGGGCTGCATGCGGCGGCGCAGGCTGTCGCTGCCGAGCCCGGTTTCGCCGAGCATCCCCTTGCGCTTGGCGTCGTAATAATAGCCGCTCTGGTAGAGCCGGTCGGCGCGCTTGGGGTTGCCGCCTGAGACCAGCCAGGCGCCGCGCAGATATTTCACCGCATATTTCAGATTGGTCTCGGCGTCGAACAGGCCGCTTGCCGGCCCGTCATAGCCCATGCCGCGCGCCGTCGCGTGCTTGATCTGCATCAGCCCCCAATGGCCGTGATTGTAGGCTTTCGGGTTGAAGGTGCTCTCGCGGTTGACGACATGGCGCACCAGATCGACCGGCACCTGGTAAAGCGCGGAATATTTCTCGATCAGCCGCTCGATCTCGCTGCGGCCGCCGGCGTTGGACTGACCCTCGGCGGGGTCGGTCGCGGCCAGAGCGGCCGGGTCCTGCGGCAGCGTGTAGGAAACCGGCTGAACGCCGGGCATGGCCTCGGTCTGTTGGCTGACCGGCATGGCGACGGCCGGCGTCGCGGTAACAGGCTGGGCATTGGCGGTCATGACGGCGGGGGTAGTTGCCGCCAGCGGCGTCGGCCCGGCAAAGGCGGCGGCCGGCTCGATCGGCAGCGCAGCCGTCTGGGCGACGCCGGACGGCTCCGGCAAGACCGAAACCGTGTCGGGCAGCGCGAGCGTAAAGCCGGCATCGGTATTGACCGTATTTTCGGTGAAGGCCGGCGTCGGGGTCGCCGGCGAAGTCGAGGTGCAACCGCTGAGAGCGGCCACGGCCAACACCGCCGCAAGGACGGGAAAGAGGAATTTTGCTGGCAAGCGGCGCTCGGGTCCGGTTCGTCGGGTGTTAAGAAGTCCTTACACCAGCATCTTTCCTCGGGCAATCCGCGGTAGCCGGCGGTTTCCGGGTGGCGAGCCGGGCCGCGAAATGCGATATTGTTCTGGATTTGTACTTCGAAGGATTCCGGAAAGGAGCACGCCATGGACGCCTCTCATGCCACCGCCGGCCACGCGGTCTTCGAAACCGTGCTCGGCTTCATGGGTATCGCCTGGAGCGAAGCCGGGCTGACCCGGCTCTGCCTGCCGCAGCGCAATCGCGACGCGGTCGACCGCCGGCTGCTGCGCCATGCCGCCGCCGACCAAGCAGCGAAGCCCGAGCCGCAATGGGTTGCCGAGCTGATCGCGTCGATCAAGGCCTATGCCGCCGGCGAGGATATCGATTTCTCCGGCGTGCCGGTCGATCTCAGCGGCGTCGACGAGTTCCGCCAGGCGATCTATGACGCGGCGCGAAAACTCGCCTTCGGCGAAACCACCACCTATGGCGAACTGGCCAAGCGCGCCGGCCATGCCGGGCTGGCGCGCGAAACCGGTGCCGCACTCGGCGCCAACCCGGTGCCGCTGGTCATCCCTTGCCATCGCATCCTTGCCGCCGGCGGCAAGATCGGCGGATTTTCCGCGCCCGGCGGCTCGGCCACCAAGGAAAAGATGCTGGCCATGGAAGGCGTGCGCGTCGGCCCGCCGCCGCCGGCGCAGGTGTCGTTCGGGTTTTAGTGGTGCTGATATTCAGGCGAGGCCGGCACCCGGCGCACCATTTCGTCCCACTCTAATCCGGAAGCAGGCGCCGGCGAAAACGCCGGTCGATCTCCACCCGCTTGCATTTGTAGACGGTGCAGGAATTCGTGTCGGCGCTCGGCACCGAGGCCCGCGCCCTGACCTCGCCGATGTCGCAGAATTGCTGGCTGCGCACGTAGCGGTCATAGAGCGCCAGCCCCGGCACGCGCGCCGATCTGTAGCGCAGGATGACCGCGCCCTCGCGCGCGATCGTCGCCTGCACCTTGCCGCAGCTCATGCGGGTCGGGTCGTAGCGCGAGACCGCCTGCGCCTCGGCGGCCACCAGCGTCAGGCAAGCGGCAAGCAGAACGATTTTCATGTCCCTCTCCCCAAAACCCGTGCCCGAAGCTGTCGCGATCCTCCCGCGTCAGGCGCGCAGCGACGACGCTCTCACGCGATTGGGGCGGCCGTTGGGCAGCGTTGCCGCCGCGCCATTTTCCGCCCCGTCTTGTTTTTTGCGCGAAGGCATATTATATGCGGTCCATTGATATTTCGGCCGATCGATCCGGGCCTCGCGATATTCGCGTTTGCTGACGTTCTATCTCCAAAATCTCGATACAAACCGGCTGGGTTTCGGCCCAGTCAAACTAAAGCAAACGTAAAGGACTATCGAAATGGCAACAGGTACGGTCAAGTGGTTTAATTCCACCAAGGGTTTCGGCTTCATTCAGCCTGACAGCGGCGGCGCGGACGTTTTCGTTCACATCTCCGCAGTCGAGCGTGCTGGACTGTCGACCTTGGTCGAAGGCCAGAAGATCAACTTCGAGATCGAGCAGGACCGCCGCACTGGCAAGTCGTCCGCTGGATCTCTGAGCAAGGCAGCCTGATTTTGCGAATGGCGCGCGCCGGGCGACAGCCCGGGGCCCGCGGCAAGTCACGGATGTACTGGCGGTCGCGCGAGAAGCGCGCCGGAGCGAAAGACCCCGACAAGCCGAAGCAGCAGATTGCTGCCGGCCCGGCCAAAACGCTCCCGATCAGGCTACCAAGCATGGGAAGGCGGGATTTTGTCCCGCCTTTTTGCTGTCTGGATTCCAGTGAACCGCTGCCTTGGGCCTATAGTCCCACTTTGTGGTGTTTTTGGCCCAATGTGGTACTATTAATTCATGAGCAAGCTTGAACAGATTGAGAAATCCGTTGCCGAACTAAGCCCCGAAGAGCTGAGAGCGTTTGCCGCATGGTTCGAGGCGCTGCAGGCCGACATGTGGGACCGGCAGATCGAAGCCGACGCCAAGGGCGGCAGGCTGGACAAGCTTGCCGAGCAGGCCTTGGCTGATCATCGCGCCGGCCGGACCCGGCCTCTGTGAATCATTTTGCTACTCCCTCGTTTTGGGAGGCCTACGCAAAACTGCCCTCGTTAATCAGAGCAAAGGCGAACAGACGTTTCGCCAAACTGAATTCTGACCCGTTCCACCCGTCGTTGCATTTCAAACAGGTCGGGCGCTACTGGTCGGCGCGGGTTGATATCAACTACCGCGCCGTGGCTGTTCGCGACCACGATGACGTGGTCTGGTTCTGGATAGGCACCCATTCCGAATATGATCGCCTGCTGAAATAGCCGCGCGACCATTCACGTCATCGGCCGAGGGCCGCAAGCCCGACCTCCGGAGCGAGCCGCGAAGCGCCGAGAAGCGTGACTAAGGCAGCCACTCCAGCGGCACGTGCCCCGGATCGGCCTCGACCCTTTTCAGCCAGGCGGCAACCGCCGGATAGGCGTCGAGCTGAAACCCGCCCGTCTCGGCCGTATGCGTATAGGCATAGAGCGCGATGTCGGCGACGCTGAGCGCATTGCCGGCGAAGAAGCTGCTCCCGGCCAGGTGCTTGTCCATGACGCCGAGCGCCTTGTTGCCGCGCTCCAGCGTCAGGGCCAGCCGCTCCGGCGTCGCATCCTTGGCTCTTTCAGGGAAGGTCAGCAGCGCCCTGCGCACGGCGATATAGGGCTCATGGCTGTATTGCTCGAAGAACAGCCACTGATAGGCCAGCGCGCGTTCGTATCTGTCCGCCGGCAGAAACCGCGTGCCTTCGGCGAGATAGAGCAGGATGGCATTGGATTCGGCCAGCCGGCGGCCGTCGTCGAGTTCGAGCAGCGGCACCATGGCGTTCGGGTTTTTCGCGACATAGTCGGGCTTGCGCGTGTCGCCGGTGTGCGAGCTGACCTCGACATTGGTGAAAGCGATGCCGAGCTTGGCCATCAACAGGCGCGGCTTGTAGCAATTGCCGCTGTCGATCATTCCATAGAGTATCATCGGTGCTCCCCCTTGCTCGCAACCACCCGTCTCAGGGCTTGATCCAGCCTCTATCGCGGCAGCGGCGGCTTCATCCAGTGATTTGTTTTGGCGTAACCATCAGCGCCGCTGATGCATTTCAGGATATATCGAGATTCAAGTCAGGCCGAGCCGAGAAGGGTGGGTTCCGAGAACCGGAGCGGAGCGTACTTTGGGTACGTGAGCACCGGAAGCGCAGGAAACCGCCGTTCGCAGGCCGGCATCACTTGAATCTCGACATATCCTAGCCGAATAGGGGGATGACGTTGTTGTCCCTGCCAAGCAGCCTGTCGATCGACAGCGGCTCCTCGTCGAACAGCGTACCGGCCAGCGCCGGCCGGGCAAGGTAAAAGCCCTGCAGCAGGTCGACGCCGCCATCCAGCGCGACGCGCAGATGCGTGGCGTTCTCGACGCCTTCGACCAGCACCTTGGCGCCACGGTCGTGCAGCGTCGAAACCAGCGGCCGGAAAAACCGCTCGGCGGCGGCATGGCGGCAGAATTCTGCGAACCAGGTGCCGTCGATCTTGACGATGTCGGGCTGCACCAGCGCTACCCTTTCTTCGGTCGAATGCCCGGTGCCGAAATCGTCGATGGCGATGCGGACGCCGTCGCGCCGCATCTCGCGCGCCAGGCTGACAAGCACCTTGTCGCCGGCCGCCTGCTCGGTGATCTCGCAGACCAGCATGCCGGGATGCAGGCCGAAATCCGCCAGATGCCTGGTCATCAGCCTGATTTCGGCCAGCGCCCGTGCGGGGTCATCGTTGATCAGCGGATTGTAATTGAAGAACAGGTCGAGCCCGTCGACGCCGATGTTGCGGAAGTTGCGCAAATGCAGCACCCGGCACATGGTTTCGACAAACAGCCGATCCGCTGCCGGCACACCTTCGAAGAAGATTTGCGGCGCCACCGGCCTGCCTGCGCGGTGCGGCTCGATCAGTCCCTCGACCGCGACGGCGGCGAGAAACCTGCCGCGCGGCGCGAAGACCGGCTGGTAGGCGCTCCTCAGCCGGAATGCGCCGTAGACGCCATATTCGATGCCGACCTCGTCGGCAAAGATCGCTTCGCCGACCTTGCGCCGCATGTCGGCCCGCCCGGTCACGATGCCACCCTGCGCCCGAAAGCCCGCATCGGCCGCCGCGAGGTCGAAACGGCCGTGGGCACTTTGTCCTTATCGGGCGACACCGCTGATGCCTGCCCGGCTTTGTCGAAGACGTGAAAGCTGGTCGGTGCAAGCTCCGGGCGTGCCAGCACGAAGCCTTGCACCATCGAGGCGCCCGACTTTTCGGCAAGCTCGAGCTGCCAGCCCGTCTCGATGCCCTCGAATACCGTACGGATGCCTTGCTCTTCGAAGCTGGTCACCATAGCGGTCAGCAAGGCGAAGCCGGCACCGGATTCCATCAGCGTCATGATCCAGTCGGCGTCGAACTTGACGATGTCTGGCCTGAGTTCCTTGATGCGATTGATGTCGGATTCGTCGGCGCCGTAATCGTCGACGGCAATGCGCAAACCATTGCCCCTGAGCGCCTCGACGAAATTGTAGAGCGTTTCCTGCGACGCCGATTTCTGTTCGGTGACCTCGCAGACGACGCGGTGCGGATCGATGTCGGCCTCGTGCAGCACCAGCCGCATTTCGCGCAGCGCCTTGTCGGCGATGCTGCGGTCGGTGAACACCGATGGATCGAAATTGATGAAGATGGAGGCGTCTCGCGGCAGGCAGGCGCCGGCGTTCAGAAGGTGCAGCGTCCGTGTCAGCGCCTCGATATGCAGGCGGTCGACCGCCGGACAGCTGTTGAAGAAACTCATTGGCGGCTGCGGCTCGCCTTCGCGGAACGGCCGGATCAGCCCCTCGAACGCGACGACGGAAAGCTTGCCCTTGTTGAAGGCGAAGATCGGCTGGAACGCGCTTTGCAGCGTATAGACCCCCCAGACACCGCTGGCGGTGCCGTCATCATGGCGGATGATATGGGCAAGCCCGATGCTGCGTGTCACGGTTCCTCGCTATGCGAGACTGGCGGACCGGCCCGGTCCTGCCGTTCAAGCTTTTACCGATCGTTGATGAATTTATTGTTGCCAGCATTGCGCGCTGGCTCATTCGACAATGCCTGCGCTGGGCTTGCGCTTGACCAGATGATGCGACATGAGAGGCGCCGCGGCGCCTTCGCCCGCCGGTCCTTTCTGGAGATATCTGTCATGGCCTTTCTTGCCGACGTCCTTTCCCGCGTAAAGCCTTCCGCGACCATCGCGGTGACGCAGAAGGCGCGCGAGCTGAAAAACGCCGGCCGCGACGTGATCGGGCTGGGCGCCGGCGAACCGGACTTCGACACCCCCGACAACATCAAGAACGCCGCGATCGAGGCCATCCGCCGAGGCGAGACGAAATATCCGCCGGTATCCGGCATCGTGCCGCTGCGCGATGCGATCGCGAAAAAATTCAAGCGCGAGAACAATCTCGACTACCGGCCGGAGCAGACCATCGTCGGCACCGGCGGCAAGCAGATCCTGTTCAACGCTTTCATGGCGACGCTGAACCCCGGCGACGAGGTGATCATCCCGCGGCCCTACTGGGTGAGCTATCCCGAAATGGTGGCGATCTGCGGCGGCACCTCGGCCTTTGCCGACACCTCCATCGACAACGGCTTCAAGCTGACGGCGACCGTGCTGGAAAAGGCGATCACGCCGCGCACCAAATGGCTGTTGATGAACTCGCCGTCTAACCCCTCGGGCGCCGCCTATACCGAGGCGGAGCTCAAGGGCCTGGCCGACGTGCTGTTGAAGCACCCGCATGTCTGGGTGCTGACCGACGACATGTACGAGCACCTGACTTATGGCGACTTCGTCTTCAAGACCATCGCCGAGGTCGAGCCGAAGCTCTATGAGCGCACGCTGACGATGAACGGCGTGTCAAAGGCCTATGCCATGACCGGCTGGCGCATCGGCTACGCGGCAGGCCCGGTGCCGCTGATCAAGGCGATGGACATGATCCAGGGCCAGCAGACCTCCGGCGCCTGCACCATCGCCCAATGGGCGGCGGTCGAAGCGCTGAACGGCCCGCAGGATTTCATCCCGAAGAACAAGGCGATCTTCCAGGGCCGGCGCGATCTCGTCGTCTCGATGCTCAACCAGGCGCGCGGCATCACCTGCCCGTCGCCGGAGGGTGCGTTCTACGTCTATCCCTCCTGTGCCCAGCTGATCGGCAGGAGGACCAAGAACGGCAAGGTGATCGACAGCGACGAAACCTTCTGCTCCGAACTGCTCGAGGCCGAGGGCGTGGCGGTTGTTTTCGGCTCGGCCTTTGGCCTCGGCCCGAACTTCCGCATCTCCTACGCCACGTCGGAGGCTCTGCTCGAAGAGGCCTGCACGCGCATCCAGCGCTTTACCGCCGCGCTGGTCTGAGACGTTTCAGCCGCCATACTGCTCGTCGTTCACCTTCTCCAGCCAATCGACATGCGCATCCTCGAGCGCCTCCTGCATGGCGATGTGGGTCATCGCCGATTTGGGCGCGGCGCCGTGCCAGTGCTTTTCACCGGCCGCAAAGGAGATGACGTCGCCGGCCCTGATCTCCTGCAGCGGCCCGCCCCAGCTTTGCACGAGACCGGCACCGGATGTGACATATAGCGTCTGGCCGAGCGGATGCGTGTGCCAGTGGGTGCGGGCGCCGGGCTCGAAGCTGACCAGCGTGGCTCTGAGCCGCGCCGGCGCCTCTTTCTCGATGATCGGCGTCTGCAAAACCCGGCCAGTGAAGTATTTTTCCGGCGCAACAATCGTCGGCACGCTGCCGCAGGCAATGATCTTCATCGTCGCAAATCCTCGATTCAATCCAGTGGCTTAGACCCTACCACTTTCGTCCGATGCCGGCTGCATCTCCTGCCGGCTGCGGGCAAAACGCGGCCAGAACAGACCGGTCCGCGTGCGGTAAGCGTCGTAGGCATCGGCCAACCTTGTCCGCGAAAATTTTCGCTCTTCGTCCAAGGCCGCGATCACGTAGATCGTAACGATGCCGGCGACCGGCACCACCGCCCAGACCGACCAGGTCGCGATACCCCATCCGACCCAGAAGATGATGTAGGACGTGTAGAACGGATGCCGGACATGGAGATAAGGGCCTTCGGTCACCAGGCTGTCGGGATTGTCGGGATCGAATGCGAACCGCAGCCCCGCCTTGCGGGAGACCGAGATCGCCCACCAGAACAGCGCCGAGCTTGCCAGTTCGATGGCGAGCCCGCCGATCTTCGCCGCCACCGGCTGCCGCTCGATCCACAGCAGCGCAAGAAAGAACAGCGCCGTGCCGACCACGACGGCCGAAATGATCATCGCGCCTTGAGACATGGTCGGCGACTGGAAATGCGCGCGCATCGACCAGGCATATTGGCCGAGCGTCGCGATGCTGCTGATCGAGACGAGAAGGTCGAGTGTGGATTCCATCATCAGGCTCCGGGGGTTAGCTGTGGTGGATTCGTTCATCATACCCGGCAGAAACCCAGAAATCATTTCTTAACCACCGTTCTAAACAACATGGTGACCTCGGCATGCGATGTTGACCTGGAGACAATCCCAAGGTCCAAATCAGATATGGCCGTTTCCCACCGCACGATCCGCACGCCGCAAGCGGATTTGCGCCTCAGCCAGTCGTCGGGACCCGGCATCCCGCTTGTCCTGATCCACGGCTCGGGCAGTTCGCGCGCCGTATTCGCCCGCCAGTTCGACAGCCCGTTGGCCGCTGCCCATCGGTTGATTGCTTTCGACCTGCCCGGCCATGGCGAATCGTCGGACGCCCGCGATCCGGCGACGGACTACACCATCGCCGGCCTTGCCCAATCGGCGGCCCAGCTCCTCGATGCCTTGGGCATCGGCCGCGCCGTCGTCTTCGGCTGGTCGCTTGGCGGGCACGTGGCAATCGAACTCGCGAGTTTTCACCGCGCCGTCGGCGGGCTGATGCTGACCGGCGCGCCGCCGGTATCGAAGGGTCCTTTCGGCATGCTGCGCGGCTTCCACGCGCATTGGGACATGCTGCTGGCATCCAAAAAGACGTATTCCGAACGCGATGCCGAGCGCTTCGAGACGCTGTGTTTCGGCGACACCGCCGATCCGTCCTTTCGCCAAGCCATCCTGCGCACCGACGGCCGGCTGCGCGCCGCGGTGACGCGCGGCATGCTCACCGGCAAGGGTGCCGACCAGAGACAGGTGGTCGAGCAAGCCGCGTTTCCGGTCGCCGTCGTCAATGGCGAGAACGATCCGTTCGTCCGGCTCGGCTATTTTGAGACGCTCGCCTACGGCTCGCTGTGGGAGCATTGCCACATCGTCTCCGGCGCCGGGCATGCGCCTTTCTGGGAGCGTGCGGACCTGTTCAATCCGTTGCTCGCGCGCTTTGCCGAGACGGTGGCGGTGCAGCGCGTGGACGCACCCCCGCTGGCGTCGCGCCTGACCGGCACCGGCTGAACCGGCCCAACTTCAAATCCCTTCAACTTCAAATCCCTTGCCCTCCCGGCCTGCCCGTGGGACGATGCCCTTTGGGTAGGTGGCAAATTGAAAAAAGCCTCGCCCGCGACGGCCGACAGGCCGGCCGCCGCTCACAGGGAAACGCCTGAGTGGAGGTCAGCCATGGGTACTCGCGCCGGAGGACGACGCACGGGACCGAAATGCATTGCCATAGTCGGTCCCTTCGCAAGCGGTAAGACGACACTTCTCGAAGCCATACTCGCCCGTACAGGCGCCATTCCCCGCCAGAATCCCGTTTCGTCCGGAAATACCGTTTCCGATCATTCGCCCGAGGCGCGCGCTCACGGCATGAGCGTCGAGGCGACCTTCGCCACCACCGATTTCATGGGCGAGCCGTTCACCTTCGTCGATTGTCCCGGCTCGATCGAATTCTCCTTCGAAGCCGAGCCGGTGCTGGCCGCCTGCGACGTCGCCGTGGTCGTTGCCGAGGCCGACGAGAAGAAGATCCCTGCCCTGCAGCTGATCATGCGCAAGCTCGACGAGCTCGGCGTGCCGCGCATGCTGTTCCTGAACAAGGTCGACAAGGCGATAGCAGGTGTGCGCGACACGCTGAAGATGCTGCAGCCGGCAAGCTCGGTGCCATTGCTGCTGCGCCAGATCCCGCTGCGCAAGGACGGCGTCGTCATCGGCTCGATCGACCTCGCTCTGGAGCGTGCCTACATCTACCGCGAATATGCCGAGAGCGAGGTCGCCCAGATCCCGAGCGACGACAAGGCGCGCGAGCTCGAGGCGCGCTTTTCCATGCTGGAGACGCTCGCCGACCATGACGACCGGCTGATGGAGCAATTGCTTGACGAGATCGAACCGCCGAAGGACGCGATCTTCGACGACCTCGCCGCAGATCTGCGCGACGGCACGGTGACGCCGGTGCTGATCGGCACCGCCGAGAAGGGCAACGGCGTGCTGCGCCTGTTGAAGGCGATCCGTCACGACGCACCCGACATCGCGGCGACGCGCCAGCGTCTCGGCGCGCCCGATGGCAATGCCACCGTGGTCCAAGTGATGAAGACCATCCACACCGCGCATGGCGGCAAGCTGTCGGTCTCGCGCATCCTGTCCGGCCAGGTCGCCGACGCCGCCGAGCTGTTCCTTCCCAGCGGCGAGACGGCAAAGGTCTCCGGCATCTACAAGATGCTCGGCAAGGACCAGGTCAAGCTGACTTCGGCCAAGGCCGGCGACACTGTGGCGCTCGGCAAGCTGGACGCCGTCAGGACCGGCCAGACGCTGAGCTCGACCAAGGGCGGCATCAAGCCGCTGGTCACGCTGGCGCCGCCGCAACCGGTCTTCGCCTTCGCGCTGCGGCCGAAAGAGCGCAAGGACGAGGTCAAGATGTCGGCGGCCATCCAGCGCCTGGCCGAGGAAGATCCCTCGCTCAACCTGCATCACAACCAGGATTCCGCCGAAACCGTGCTGTCCGGTCATGGCGAGATGCATCTGCGCGTCGTGCGCGAGCGGCTGGAAGGCAAGAACCAGATCCCGGTCGAAGGCCATGTGCCGGCCGTGCCCTATCGCGAGACGATCCGCAAAGCGACGCAGCAGCGCGGCCGCCACAAGAAACAGTCGGGCGGCCACGGCCAGTTCGGCGATGTGGTGCTGGAGATCAAACCGCTGCCGCGCGGTTCAGGCTTCCAGTTCACCGATACGATCACCGGCGGCGTCGTGCCGAAGACCTACATCCAGTCGGTCGAGACCGGCGTGCGCGATTACCTGAAATCGGGCCCGCTCGGCTTCCCGGTCGTCGATGTTGCCGTCAACCTTTCCGACGGCTCCTACCATGCGGTCGATTCCTCCGACATGGCCTTCCAGATGGCGGCGAAGCTGGCGATGAAGGAAGGCATGGCCGCGTGCTCGCCGGTGCTGCTGGAGCCAGTGATGAAGGTCGAGATCGTCACGCCGTCGGATGCGACGTCGAAGATCATCGCTCTGATCCCGCAGCGGCGCGGCCAGATCCTCGGCTACGACGCGCGGCCCGACTGGCCGGGATGGGACGTGGTCGAGGCGACCATGCCGCAGGCTGAGATCGGCGACCTCATCATCGAGCTGCGCTCGGCCACTGCGGGTGTCGCCAGCTACCGGGCCGTCTTCGACCACATGGCCGAACTCACCGGCCGGTTGGCCGACGAAGCGCTGAACGCCAACGGCAAGGCCGCCTGAGCTGCCCTTGCGGCCCAACAGGAAACGGCGCCCGGATGGCCCGGGCGCCGGTTGTTTCGGCCCGGCGTCGTGGGGGGCCGAACCGCAGGTACGCCGCATGCGTTCCCCCCGGGTTTTTGCGGAGGAAAGTTAGGACGCGGTAGCTGCCTGAGCCCGGGTCGTCCGAGTGATGCCCCCATCCCCCGGACGAGCCACACCGCGTCCTATGCTCTGCTTAATCGATTTGGCGCGCCCGCGGCATGTTACCCGAGGTTACATGTCACTGTTACGCGACCGTTCCGGCCGATTTTCTGGCGATGTGTTGGTTTCGGGCAACAAAAAAGCCGGATCAATGAAGACCCGGCTGAGTTTGATTGGAAGTGCCTGTTAAGGCTAACCTCCAGAGGGGAACACTCGAGAGCGCTAATGGGAGGAGAACGCGCTCAGGAGATGATCTATATATGTGCTCTTCATGCCCAAGAAACAAGCATCTATTTTGCAACACTCACATGCAAAAAGGCGCCGGCTGTGGTCTAATCCGTCCCGAAGCGCAATAGGACCAGTTGAATCGCTGAAATACAGCCTGCGGCAAGGCAAAAATCGATCCGCGGCCGCGAATCAGCAGCGATTCCTGCTCGGAAAGTCGAAAAACGCAGGATGACGTGGAATCGTGCAGCACGCGTTTGTTTTTTCGGCAGCCAGACCTTGCTGGTGCATGCCGCCCAAAAGCCCGCCATCGAGCTTGACCTGAGGTGCGGCGGCTTGGGTTACGTGCCGGACAAGACCTGAAGCGCGTTGCAGGAGACCGTTCAAGGCCGCGCCCGTAAGGAGAGCTATATGCGAGCCACTTCGGCGATCGCCGGCAGCGTCATCTTTCTTGCTGTAGCGCCCGGCGTGGTCGCCGGACTGTTGCCTTGGCTGCTGACCGATCGCTATCGCCTGCCCTGGTCGAGACTGCCCGGTTTCGTTCCTGTGGGCTGGCTGCTGGTTGTCGCCGGCACAGCCATACTGCTGCACGCCTTTGCCCGGTTTGCCCTGGAGGGTCGGGGTACGCCCGCCCCGGTCGCGCCGACCGAGAGGCTGGTCGTCGGCGGCATCTACCGCCATGTCCGCAATCCGATGTACGTCGCCGTGCTGTCGATCGTCCTCGGCCAGGCACTGCTGTTTTCGAGCTGGACGGTCGCCGCCTATCTAGTCATCGCCGCGGCCGCCATGATCTCCTTTGTGAGACTATACGAGGAACCGACGCTTGCCCGCCGCTACGGTGACGAATACGAGGCCTACCGCCGTGCCGTACCAGGCTGGCTGCCCCGCCTGACACCTTGGCGCGGCTGACGCAGGCTCCAACGCTGCGTCACCACGGCAGCGGGCCGTCCTCGTTCGAGAACGTGCCCGTCGGACCGTTCGCGTCGAGAAGCGCGAGGCGCACGGGCTCCCGCGCGGCCTGTTCGACTGTGCGCGGACCTTCGAAGTTGTTGAGCTCCGTCGCGGTGTAGCCCGGGCACGCAGCGTTGACCTTGATGCCGGTCTCCTCGAGCTCGATGGCGAAGGCGAGCGTCATCGCGTTGACGGCCGTCTTCGACGGGTTGTAGACGGCGCCAAACGACGTGCGGTACGGAAAGGCCGGATCCGCGTTCAATGTCAGCGAGCCGGCGCCGCTCGATACGTTGACGATACGCGCCGCCGGCGCCTCACGAAGGAGCCGCAGCATCGCTTGCGTGACGGCGACGATGCCAAACACGTTCGTCTCGAATACGGCGCGTACGTCGTCGAGGGAGGCAATGCTCGGGCGGCCCGAATTGATGATCTCCTCGAGCGGCCTGCCCGGCTTTCCCGCATGGGAGATGCCGGCATTGTTCACCAGCACGTCGAGGCGGCCGAGTTCGATGCGGATGCGCTCTGCCGCGGCGGCGATCGACGCCTGATCGGTGACGTCGAGCTGCAGGGCGTGGGCATCCTCTCCGATGCTATTTGCGGCTGCCTCGGCATGCTCGAGCCTGCGCGATCCTACGAGCACGGTAAGGCCGTTCGCCGCGAGGTCCTTGGCGATCTGAAGACCGATGCCCTTGTTGGCCCCGGTGACCAGGGCGACGGGTTTGTCCTGCATGGTAATCTCCTTTTGTGCACCGATGTGTGGCCAACACCGCTTTGCCGTGCTAGATACAAGTCAAACGGAACCACGTTCCACATATATCCGGAACAAGGTTCCGTTTGCAAGAGGTAATTTGATGGGCGAAAAAACGCCGAACGGCAAAACGGATCAAGGCGATGGTCTGGAACCCCGCGACCGCGCGGATCGCCACGTGCGCGCCGACGCACGGCGCAACATCGACGCGTTGCTCCGGGCGGCCATGGCGGTGTTCGCGACCTCCGGCGTGGAGGCTCCGGTGCGAGAGATCGCGGAAAAGGCTGGCGTCGGCGTCGGCACCGTCTACCGCCATTTTCCACAGCGCTCGGACCTGATCGTGGCCGTCTTCCGCAACGAGGTTGACGCCTGTGCGGACGCCGCGCCGATCCTGGCCGGAAAGCATGAGCCCGGTGAAGCGCTGGCCCTGTGGATGCAGCGCTATGTGGATTTCATCACGGCAAAACGCGGCCTCGCGGCAGCCTTGTACTCAGGCAATCCGGCATTCGACACTTTGCCTGCCTATTTCAACCAACGGCTCCGGCCCGCGCTTCAAACATTGCTGGAGGCGGCGGCCGCGGCCGGCGAGGTGCGCGCCGATATCGAGCCGGGCGACCTGTTGGGCGCGGCCGCCAGCCTTGCCATGCCGGCACATGGCGGCGGCCCTGCCCAGGCGCGGCGCATGGTTGCCCTGCTGGTCGACGGTTTGCGCTACGGCGCCAGCACGCTGGCGGATACGCGTTCCTAAAGCGCGTTGCGTTCGACCGACCTGATGCGACGCGCTTTAGGTTCTTGTTTGATGCATGTCCTTATCGCAAAACCGCTGCACGCTTTTGCGCGACATGCATTAAATCAGAACGACCAGCTGCGCGCCTTGGCGATGATGAAATCGCGGAAGACATGCAGCTTCGCCTGGTTCTTCATCGCATCGGGATAGGCGAAATAGGTATCGAAGGACGGCACTTCGGTCTCGGGCAGCAACTGCACCAGTCCGGAATCCTTGCTGACCACGTAATCCGGCAGCATGGCGATGCCGGCGCCGCCCTGCACCGCCCGCTTGATCGACAATATGTCGTTGATCTGCAGCGTCGGCACCCTTTGCCCGCCTTCGAAATCGCCGACCGTCTCCAGCCAGTTCAGTTCCGACAGATGCGCCGGCACCGGCACGCCGAAGGTGACGATGCGATGGGTTTTCAGCTCGGCGATCGAATTCGGCTTGCCATATTTGTTTACATAGGATGGCGCCGCGTAGAGATGGAAATGCACGGTGAACAGGCGGCGCTGGATGAGGTCCGGCTGCTGCGGCTGGCGCAGCCGGATGGCGCAGTCGGCCTGGCGCATCGTGAGATCGAGCTCCTCATTGGCCAGGATGAGCTGCAGGCTGACCTCGGGATAGAGCTCGATGAATTCCTGCACGCGCTCTGTCAGCCAGCCAGCGCCGAGGCCGACCGTGGTCGTCACCCTGAGCACGCCGGAGGGCCGGTCCTTGGTTTCGGTCAGTCGCGACTTGATGGTTTCGAGCTTCATCAGCACGTCGTGCGCCGTGCGGAACAGCATCTCGCCCTGCTCGGTCAGCACCAGGCCGCGGGCATGGCGATTGAACAGCGGCACGCCGACGTCATGCTCGAGCGCGCTGACCTGCCGCGAGATCGCCGATTGCGACAAATGCAGTGTTTCCGCGGCATGGGTGAACGACCCCGCTTCCGCCGCGGCGTGAAACACGCGTAGCTTGTCCCAATCCAACGCCATGATTTCCCCTCGTCCTGTTTTCTGGCGTCCGCCTGTTTTCGGCGTCTGAATGAAAAATCAGGCTTTTGCGCGGCTTTTCTCAGCCGCTTATCGAACAATCACTCCGCCGCTTCGCGGTGAACCTCGATCCCCGCCAGATATTTTTCCGCCTCGAGCGCGGCCATGCAGCCGAGACCGGCCGCCGTCACCGCCTGGCGGTAGATGTCGTCGGTCACGTCGCCGGCGGCGAACACACCCGGCATATCGGTGCGGGTCGAATCCGGCGCCGTCCACAGATAGCCGTTCGGCTTCTGCTTCAGCTTGCCGGCAAACAGCTCGACCGCCGGCGCGTGGCCGATCGCCACGAACACGCCGTCGACCACCAGATGCATCTCCTGCCCGGTCACCACGTTGCGCAGCTTCAGCCCTTCGACCGACGGCGGCAGCGGCGCCTTGCCGGGCCTGCCGGTGATCTCGTCGACCACCGTGTCCCAGATGATGCGGACATTGTCTTTCCGCAGCAGCCGCTCGCGCAGGATGCGCTCGGCGCGGAAATCGCTGCGCCTGTGGATGACGGTGACGCTCTTGGCCAGGTTGGAGAGATAGAGCGCTTCCTCCACCGCCGAATTGCCGCCGCCGATCACCGCGACATCCTTGCCGCGGTAGAAGAAGCCGTCGCAGGTGGCGCAGGCCGAGACGCCAAAACCCATGAAGGTGTGCTCGCTCGGGATGCCCAGCCATTTCGCCTGGGCTCCGGTGGCGATGATCAGCGCGTCGGCGGTATAGATCGTGCCGGAATCGCCCTTGGCGCGGAACGGCCGCACGTTGAGGTCGACCTCGGTGATGATGTCGTTGACGATGTCGGTGCCGACATGCTCGGCCTGCCTGAGCATCTCGCTCATCAGCCATGGACCCTGGATCGGTTCGGCGAAGCCCGGATAGTTTTCGACATCGGTGGTGATCATCAGTTGCCCGCCCTGCTGCAGGCCGGCGACCAGCATCGGCTTGAGCATGGCGCGGGCGGCATAGATCGCCGCCGTATAGCCGGCGGGGCCGGAGCCGATGATGAGAACAGGCGCGTGCTTGGTGATCATGAAAAACCTCTGCGGGGAGCAGCCATGGATTGTGGCATGAACTCTCGTCGATTGTTGCGCGTAATGTAAGTGTTGCCTGCGATGCCAGCAAGGCAAGTTGCCGTTCGTCCCCGGAAAGCTTCGGCGCCGGCGACGGCGACAAGCAACCCGCAGCAAGATGTGCGAAAATCCTCGATCCAGCGGATGGAATAGACAGCAAAGTCGTTTAATTACAAAGTCGCGAAAGATTCTTTCGCGTCACCACGGAAGCCACCATGCCGATCAAGGCCGATCTCGATGCCATCGACTGGAAGATCCTGCGCGAGCTTCAGCAGGACGGACGCATGACCAATGTCGAACTGTCGGGCCGCGTCGGCATTTCGGCGCCGCCGTGCCTGCGCCGCGTCAGGCGGCTGGAAGAGGCCGGCATCATTCGCGGCTACCGCGCTTTGCTCAACGCTCCGGCGCTCGGCCTCGACGTCGTCGCCTTCTGTCTGATCGGCCTGCATCACCAGGCCGACGCCGAACTCAAGACCTTCGCCGAGCGCACTCGTGGCTGGCCGATCGTGCGCGACGCCTGGATGGTGTCGGGCGAGTCCGATTTCCTGCTGCATTGTGTGGCGAGCGATCTCGGCACCTTCCAGACCTTCGTCATCGAGGAACTGGCCTCGGCCCCCAATGTCGACACGGTGCGAACCGCGCTGACCATCCGCCGGGTCAAGGATGAAGGGCTGGTGGCGTTTTCGGCTTAAGAAAGCAGGCAACGCGGCTGCGAAACAAAAACCCGGAAACAAAAAACCCGCCTCGGCGGGCGGGATCGTCGGTGGAAATCATCACTATACCCAAATTAATAGCATAGCTGCCGGCACAAAGCAAGAACAAAATTGCCTTCAGCGTTGAAGATTGGCTTCATTCCAGCTTGGGTTCCTCGCCCCACGAAAGTGGGGAGAGGTGTCTCGGCGAAGCCGAGACGGCGAGGGGAACCGCGCCCTACGAAGCGCCCTCTCCGGCCGCTTCGCGGCCACCTCTCCCCCGCTTCGCGGAGGGCGAGGAACCCAGGTCCTGAGAGTTCGAGGATCACCCTGCGTCGCAGAGGCGCGTTTCGACCATTTCGCACAAATGGTGGTAGAGGCACAAATGCCCCTGCTGGATGATCGGCGTCGAGGTCGAGGGTACGTTGAGCAGGATGTCCGAGAGCGGCTTCAGCTTGCCGCCGGTGTCGCCGGTCAGGCTGATCACCGTCATGCCCATCATGCGCGCCTGCTCTGCGGCGGCGAGGATGCTTGGCGAATTGCCGCTGGTCGAGATGGCGAGCAGCACGGCGCCCGCCGAACCATGCGCCTCGACCTGGCGCGCAAACACCGTGTCGAAGCCGTAATCATTGCCCCAGGCGGTCAGCACCGCCGCGTTGGCCGGCAGCGCGATGACGTTATAGGCCTTGCGCTCCCTGAGGAAGCGGCCGACCAGCTCGCCGGCGATATGGATGGCGTCGCTGGCCGAACCCCCATTGCCTGCTATCAGCAGCGCCTTGCCCTGCGAAAGCGCGGCGACGACGGCGCTGACCGCCCGCTCCATCTCGCTGGTCAGGTCGCGCTCGACCATCGCCGAAATCGCGGCCGCCGAGCGGGCCAGGTAATCGTTCAGTTCGGACATGAAACCCTCAGTTCCCGGCGCGCAATCTGCCGATAGTGCCGGTCGTGCTCTTGCCGGCGACGAGGTCGACCAGCACGACGCGCCCGCCGGCCTTCTGCACGACATCGGCGCCAACCACCTGATCGACCGTATAGTCGGCGCCCTTGACCAGTATGTCGGGGCTCAGCGCCTCGATCAGCGAAAGCGGCGTATCCTCCTCGAAGATGACGACGGCGTCGACCGAGGCAAGTGCTGCCAGCACGCAGGCCCGGTCATGCTGGTCGTTGACCGGGCGCCCCGGCCCTTTCAGCCGGCGCACCGAGGCATCGCTGTTGAGGCCGAGCACCAGCCGGTCGCACTGGCTGCGCGCCGCATGCAACAGGCTGACATGGCCGGCATGCAGGATATCGAAACAGCCATTGGTGAAGCCGACGCTCAAGCCCTCGTCTTTCCAGCCCGCCACCAGCCGCGCGGCGGCGGTGGCATCGAGGACCGCATCCAGGTGGGCGACCGGACCGTGCGAGCGAAACAGCGCACCGGTGAGTTCCTCGATCGTCAGCCGCGCCGTGCCGCGCTTGCCGACGACAACACCGCCGGCGGCGTTGGCGATCGATCCGGCCATGACACGATCAGCCCCTGCTGCAAGAGCCAGCGCGAAGGTCGCGATTACCGTGTCGCCGGCGCCCGAAACGTCGAACACTTCGCGCGCCTGCGTGGCGATATGGCGGGCGTCGTCCGCACCGATGACGCTCATGCCCTTTTCGCTGCGCGTCGCGACGACAAAATCGAAACCGTGCGCCGAAATCAGCTGGCGTGCCGCCGCCTCGATTTCGTCGTCGGCAAACACTGCGCGGCCGACCGCCTCGCCGAGTTCCTTGCGGTTGGGCGTGATTGCCGTCGCGCCGGCATAACGCGCATAGTCGCGGCCCTTCGGATCGACCAGCACCGGCTTGCCCGCTTGCCGGCAGATCGAGATCAGCTCGCCGGCGGCGCCGTCGAGCAGCACGCCCTTGCCATAGTCGGACAGGATGACGATGTCGGCGCGCGCCAGCGCTTCGCGAAAATGCCCGACCAATGTCGCGCGCTCGGCATCGCCCAGCGGCTTGATTTCCTCTTCGTCGAAACGCAGCACCTGCTGGTTGAGCGCGCTGAAGCGGCTCTTGGACGACGTCATGCGATCGGCATCCTGCGCCAGCCCGCCGGTGTCGACGCCAAATTCGCCGATCATCCGCATGAGGTTCTTGCCGGCCTCGTCAGCGCCGATCACCGAGACCGGTATGACGGCAGCGCCGAGCGAAACGATGTTGGCGACGACATTGCCGGCGCCGCCCATCGCCAGCGTTTCGCCGCGCCCGTGCAGCACGGGGATCGGCGCTTCCGGCGAAATGCGCTCGATCACGCCGTTGACGAAACGGTCGAGGATGAAATCGCCGACCACCAGCACGGTGGCGCCGCCGAAGCGCGAAATGGCGCGGTGAAGGGGTTCGGGAGAGGGCAGCTTGATCATGTCAACGCGTGGGAGAGCCGATTTTCAGTGACGGGGGATTCGATTGGCAGGGCCGGCCGTTCATGGCGATGCCGATATACCGCAATTTCAGCCGACGCAACGGCAGGCCTTCGACCGATCGCGGCGGCGCGATAATGCGTCAGCTTTTCTGCAACGCGACATGCACGCCCAGTCCGACAAGCACCGCACCGCCGGCGCGCCGCATCAGGCGCTGCGCGCGGCTCGACTGCCGCAGCCTGGCGATCACCGCGCCGGCCAGCACCACGCAAACAATGTCGGCCGACGAGAACATCAAATTGACGATTGTTCCAAGCACGACGAACTGCAGCCAGACCGGAAACGCTGCCGAGGCATCGATGAATTGCGGCAGGAACGCCATGAAGAAAATCGCCGTTTTTGGGTTGAGCACCTCGACGGCAACGCTCTCGAAAAAGGCGCGGCGGGCGGATTTCGGCTGAATTCCCGGCAAGACAACCTCGCCTTGCGCCTTGGCGCGAAACAGCGAAACACCGAGCCAGACCAGATACAGCGCACCGACCAGCTTGACCGCCATGTAAAGCACCGGCACGGCATGGAAAAGCACCGACAGGCCGACGGCGGCGGCGAAGACATGAACGTAGCCGCCAAGATGGATGCCGAGCGCCGCCATCAGCCCGGACCAGCGGCCGCGCGCCATGGTTTGCGCGGCGGCATAGAGCATGGCGGGGCCGGGGATATAGGCGAAGATCGCCGTGGTGGCGAAAAAGGCGACAAGCAGTTCGGTTGACGGCATTACCTTGCTCCTGTCGCCGATCGGCCGGCACGCCGACTGAAACGTGACCTTTGCGGCGCCACTATGGCGCTCATCCGGCCGCCCCGCCACCTGCTTTGTCGACAGCCCGGCCCGCCTCCCCTATAAGGCCAGAATCCCACAAGGGCTACAACCGGCACAAGGTACCAGAGGCTTTCATGATCATCGTCACGGGCGGCGCCGGCATGATCGGTTCCAACATCGTCGCCGCGCTCAACGCCGAGGGTTTCAGCGACATCCTCGTCGTCGACGACCTCACCGACGGCCACAAGATCGCAAACCTCGCCGATCTCGAGATCGCCGACTATCTCGACAAGGACGATTTTCTGGCGCGGATGGAGGCCGGTGACCTCGGCCGCATCGAGGCCGTCTTCCACCAGGGCGCCTGCTCGACCACCACCGAATGGAACGGCAAGTTCATGATGGAGGTCAACTACGCCTATTCGAAGCGCCTGCTGCACGCCTGCCTGGCCCTGCGCTTGCCCTTCCTCTATGCCTCGTCCGCTTCGGTCTATGGCAGCGGCGCCGAGTTCCGCGAGGAGCCGCAATGCGAACGGCCGCTGAACGTCTATGCCTATTCGAAAAAACTGTTCGACGACTATGTCCGCCGCACCGTTTTCGATACCGATCACTCGCCGGTCGCGGGCCTGCGTTATTTCAACGTCTATGGACCGCGCGAGGCGCATAAGGGCGCCATGGCCTCTGTCGCCTTCCATCTGTTCAACCAGGTCGAGCAAGGGCAGAATCCCAAGCTGTTCGGCGCCTATGGCGGTTTCGGGCCCGGCGAGCAGAGCCGCGACTTCATCCATGTCGGCGATGTCGCCGACGTCAACCTGTGGCTGTGGAAACGCGGTTCCAGCGGCATCTTCAACTGCGGCACCGGCAAGGCCCAGCCGTTCCGCGCCATTGCCGAAACGGTGATCGATACGCTCGGCAAGGGCCAGATCGAATTCATCGAGTTTCCCGACCACCTCAAGGGCAGCTACCAGAGCTTTACGCAAGCTGATATGTCCCGCCTGCGCGCAGCCGGTTACAATGGCCAGTTCCGCACAGTGGAAACCGGCGTCAGAGACTATGTCGAATGGCTGAAAGCCCAACGATCCTCGTGATCGGCCCACGCTGGGTGGGCGACATGGTGATGGCGCAGTGCCTGTTCCAGGCGCTGAGGGAGCTTCATCCGGATGCCGCCATCGACGTGCTGGCGCCGGCCTGGGCAGCACCGCTGGTCAAGCGCATGCCCGAAATCCGCCAGCAGATCGACCTGCCGCTGCAATCCGGCGCGTTCGAATTCCGCGTCCGAAGGCGCTTCGGCCGCCTGCTGCGCGGCCGCTACGACATGGCCTTTGTCCTGCCGGGAAGCTGGAAATCGGCGCTGATCCCGTTCTTTGCCGGCATTCCGCGCCGCGTCGGCCATCTCAGGGAAATGCGCTACGGGCTGCTGACCGACATCGTGCCCTTGCCCGATCGCCTGAAACGGCGCACCGCGCAGGCCTATTTCAGCCTTGCCCGCGGCGGCGCCTTCCAGACTCCAAAGCTTGCCGTCGATCAAGCCAGCCAGGCGGCGCTGCTCGGCCGTTTCGGGCTGACAGCGGGGAAATTCGTGGCACTCATGCCCGGGGCCGAATTCGGTCCGGCCAAGCGCTGGCCGAGCGAACACTATGCCGGGCTCGCCCGCGAGATGATGGCGAAAGGGTTTGGCGTGGCACTGTTCGGATCGAAGAACGACGCTGGGGTGACGGCGGAAATCGCCGCGCTGGCTCCGGGCGCCGTCGATCTTGCCGGCCAGACGCGGCTCGAGGATGCCATCGACCTGATCGCCGCGGCGAGGCTTGCCGTCTCCAACGACAGCGGGCTGATGCATGTCGCCGCCGCCGTCGGCACGCCGGTCGTCGCCGTCTACGGCTCGACCTCGCCTGAGAACACGCCGCCGCTCGCCGAGCGCCGCGAACTGGTCTGGCTCGGCCTGTCCTGTTCGCCCTGCCACAAGAAGACCTGCCCACTCGGTCATCTCAACTGCCTGAAGACGCTGGAGGTCGAACGCGTCGTGGCGGCGGCGGAGCGGCTGCTGCCGGCCGCCGCATGAAAGTGCTGATCATCAAGACATCGTCCATGGGCGACGTCATCCACACTTTCCCGGCGATCGAGGACGCGCGCCACGCTCGGCCGGATATCTCCTTCGACTGGTGTGTCGAAGAGGCATTTGCCGGCATTGTGGCGCTGCATCCAGCCATCCAAACCATCCACAGCGTGGCGATCCGGCGCTGGCGCAGGAAGCTGCTCGAGCCCGGCACATGGCGGGAAGTGATCGGCTTGCGCCGCGCCTTGCGCGATTGCCGCTACGACCTCGTTCTCGATGCGCAAGGCTTGCTGAAATCGGCGCTGGTGGCGCGGCTGGCGGCAGCCCCGATCGCCGGCTTCGATCGGTCGAGCGCCCGCGAGCCGTCGGCGATCTTGTTCTACGACCACCGGTATCCCGTGCCGCGCGGCCTGCATGCCATCGAGCGCACGAGACGGCTGTTCGGGCTGGCGCTCGGCTACGAGCCGGATTTTTCCCGGCTTGACTCGGGCATCGCGCCGCCGGCCGGAAGATCCATTCTTGTCGGTGAAAAGACCGCCTTCCTGCTGCATGGCACCAGCCGCGAGGACAAGAAATGGCCGGTCGCGGACTGGATCGAAACCGCCCGTCTGCTGGTGGACAAGGGGATGACGCCGGTCACCACCTGGTCGAACGATCGGGAACAGGCGGCTGCCGAAGCGATCGCCGGCGCCGTTTCGCAAACCGTGGTGGTCGCCAGGTCGCCGCTAGCCGAGATCGCCGCTGTCATCGGCGGCTCGACGCTGGTCATCGGCGCCGACACCGGCCTGACCCATCTCGCCAGCGCTTTCGGCCTGCCGACGGTGGCGATATTCCTCGCTACCGAGCCCGGCCTGACCGGCCCGCGCGGACCATTCTCATCGACGCTGCTGGCCAGGCCCGGTCACAGTGTCACGCCGCCGGAGGTGATGGCGGAAGCCGAGAGGCTTGTGGAGCGCCAGACGCTTGGTCAGGCCGGTGACCGCTGATTTGCTCAATCAATTCAATCGGAAAGGTCAGCGCTGCCCCTTCCCTTCTCCCCTTGTGGGAGAAGGTGGATCGGCGCGAAGCGCCGAGACGGATGAGGGGTGTTGGACGGAGTGCGGAGGGAGCCAAGCTGGAACACCCCTCATCCGACCTCGCTTCGCGAGGCCACCTTCTCCCACAGGGGGAGAAGGCAGAGCAGCGCCAATCCCCTAGATAAATTGCACCTGGACGATCTCGTAGCCCCTGGCGCCGCCCGGTGCGTTGACCTCGATGGCGTCGCCGACTTCCTTGCCAATCAGGGCGCGCGCGATCGGCGAGGAGATCGAGATGCGGCCGGATTTCACGTCCGCTTCCTGGTCGCCGACGATCTGGTAGGTCTTTTTCTCCTCGGTATCCTCGTCGACCAGCACCACGGTGGCGCCGAATTTGACCTTGTCGCCGCTGAGCTTGGTGACATCGATCACCTCGGCCCGCGCGATCAGGTCCTCGAGCTCGTTGACCCGGCCCTCATTGAGGCTCTGTGCCTCTTTTGCCGCGTGATATTCGGCATTTTCGGAGAGGTCGCCATGCGAGCGCGCTTCGGAAATCGCCTCGATGATACGCGGCCGCTCCTGTTGCTGGCGCCAGCGCAGTTCTTCCTTCAATGACGCGAACCCCTCGCCTGTCATCGGGACCTTGTTCATAATGCCTGACCTTTCCTGCCGCCGCCCCCGCAATCGGGAGCGACCTTGTCGATGGTACAAAAAGAAAACGGTCCGGCAGCCTCGCTAACGGAACCGTCTCACCACAATCTTGCAAGATATAGCAATCTTCGCGGGTTTTTCACGTCCAAAAAGTCGGTTTTTGAAAAATCATCCACCGATTGCGCGGCTGACCTAACGTCAAGGAGCGCATCACGTGTACCGTGATGCCAAATTCCAGTTCGGAGCAGCATGTGAGCACAGCAAAAAACCGGCTGCGATCGCTCGCAGCCGGTTATGAGCAGCGTTCCGGAAGGCGGATCAGCTCCTCATGAAGTGATCGATCTGCTCCGACAGCATGCCGTATTCGCGAGACCCCTTGCCCGTGCGCTTCTCGATCTCGCGGAGCTGTTCCTGGGCGCCGGCAAGATCGCCGATCTGCAGGTGCGCCTCGCCGAGATATTCGCGCACCAGCGTGTAATTCGGGTCCATGCGCAGCGCTTCCTCGTAATAGCCGAGGCCGACGGTGACGCGGCCGGAATGGCGGTGCGAATAGCCGAGATAGTTGAGGATGCGCGGGTCCTGCTTGTTGGCGGCGAGGCTGAGCACGGCGATCGCCTCGTCGTAGCGTCCATCCATCGCCAGCGCGCGACCGGCATCATAGATGCTGTCGTCATCCAACATGCCTTGCTTCGGCGAGACACATTTCTTCTGCTTCTTGTCCCAGGCCTGCCCCTTCTTGCACTGGCTCTGGCCGCCGCCGCCATTGCCGCCGCCGCCGCCACCACCTCCCCCGCCTTCACCAGCCGAAAACGCCGGAGCCGCAATCAGCGGCAGGGCGGCAATGGCCATGGCGTAAATCAGCAATCGTCTGCGCATTACACTCTCCTTTGAACCTGACAATGCAACACTAACGCCGGGCCGAAGCCGTTTCGTCCCCGGAAAATGCCATCCTATCTCAAAACCGCGATCTCTCCCAGCAAGGCCATCTTATCCCGGGAAGAGAGGGCATCGGAAATCATGCTCACGATCAACGCCGCCGCGCAAGATAACGTGACGAGCGCTGCAAATCCGCTATCATCGGGCCGACCGAGCACGAAGCAGGGAGACGGCCGGTGCAGCAACGCGTTGAACGAGACTGGGAGCTTTCGATCGGTCCCGACACCGTGCGCCTGTTCATCCTGAAGGCGAAGGCGCTCAGCGCCGCCGTCAACGAAGACTATGCCGACGGCGCCGAGCACGAGGTAGAGCTCGACGGCAACGCGCACGACAACCACCATCATGACGGCCTTGCCGAGGAAAGCTCCGAAGATCTCACCGAAGAAGAATTGCGCGAGCTGATCGACGATCTCAATGTCGACGAAGCGGCCGAACTGATTGCGTTGGCCTGGGTCGGCCGCGGCGACTATGACGCGACGGAATGGACGGACGCGCTGTCCGCCGCCCGCGAGCGCGCCAACAAGCGCACGGCAAAATATCTGCTCGGCATGCCGCTGCTGGCGGACTGGCTCGAGGAAGGCCTGGAGGCGATCGGCGCGTGACGGCGCGGTTACCGATTGTGATCGCCTCGAACCTTCGTCCAAGGCAACTTCCCTGCATTCTGGCCGTTGCGAGCTGATGGCGGCGTTTGGTTTTTCCGGATTGTGCAGACTGATGCTCGCCGTTGCGGCGGCGTCGCTGCTGGCGGGACCTGCATTAGCCAAGGCGCCCGAACTACCGCAAACCGCACCGGTTCCCCAGCCCAACCGGGAAGCCACTTCGCCATCGCCAACCGAGATCCCGGTCCCCGAACCACGCCCCGCTCCGGAGGCTGAGCAGCCCAAAAACGGTCAGCCTCAAAACGATCAGCCCCAAAATGGCCAGTCCAAGACCGAGCAGCCGGAGCCACCGGCGATCGCACCGCAGCCGCCTGAAAAGCCGGCGCAGGCCGAGCCGCCGGCAAACCCATCGGTCGCGCCACCAAACCCCGCCGAGGCAGACGAGAAGGCGGAGCAAAAAATCCTTCCAGATCCTCGATCGGTCGCCATTGCCGGGAAAGAAATGCCGCCGGAGGAGTTGGCCTGCCGCAGGCGGCTGAAGTCGATGGGCGTCGATTTCGAGGAGCGCAAGCCCGAGCATGATACGGCGGTCGGTTGCTCGATCCCCTACCCGATCGTGCTGAAGACGCTCGGCAAATCCATCGCCATCGGCCCGGACCCAGAGCTCAATTGCCAGATGGCGGAAGCGGCCGCACGCTTTGCTGCTTCGGTCATCCAGCCTGCGGCAAAGGCCGAGTTCGGCATGGATATCAAATCGATCGGCCAGGCCTCCGCCTTCGTCTGCCGGCCGCGCCACGCCGGCGGCAAACTGTCGGAGCACGCCTTCGGCAACGCGCTCGACATCGCCAGCTTCACGCTTTCCGACGGCAAGGAGATCGATGTCGGGCCAACGCCGCCGGAAAAGGACGCGAAATTCCTGGACACAGTGCGCAAGGCGGCCTGCGGGCCGTTCAAGACCGTGCTTGGTCCCGGCAGCGATGCCGATCATTCGCTGCATCTCCATTTCGATCTCGAGCCGCGCCGCAATGGCGGCACGTTTTGCCAATGACGCCGGCCGCCGGTACTGGGCGCCGCAATTTGGCCGCAGGCGTGAACGGCGCCGCTGATTTTTCCTTTACTCTTCAGGTTTAGAGTCTGTGCCATCTGGGGACAGGAACCCTTCCGATGGCCGGGCTATTTCGCGCTGCGCTTGCCGCTGCGCGGCACACAGAATGCGCGCGCATGGCCGGAAGGCTTGCCGCCCTGCTTGCCGTGGCGGCGGTCTCAGCCTGCAATACCGGCAGCGTGCTGTCGCTGCAGCCGGCCGTCGATGTCGGCAGCCAGACCGCTGCCGTCCCGCCCAATTCCGGCGCGCAATATTCCGGCGCGCAAGATTCCGGGCCGCAATATTCGGGTATGCAGCGCCTCGTCCCGTCCAATCCCTTTATGACGGCCGCCTATCCGCGCCTGGACAACCCGATGTCGCCGGCCGAACAGATGCCGGCCACCGAGATCGATTGCCGCAAGGAACTGAAACGCCTCGGCGTCGTCTACACCGACGTGGCGCCGATCCATGAAGGCCAGTGCGGCATCGACTATCCGGTCAAGGTCTCGGCCATCGGCAGCGTCGAGATGAAGCCGGCCGCGACGCTGACCTGCGACATGGCCGCCACCTTTGCCGGCTGGACCAGGAACGAACTCGTGCCGTCGGCCCGCTGGCGCTATTTCTCAGGCGTCAAGACCATCCACCAGGGCTCGAGCTATTCCTGCCGCAGGATTGCCGGCGAAGGTGTTTTGTCGGAACACGGCAAGGGCAATGCGCTCGACGTGATGAGCATCGAGCTTAACAATGGCGACGACATCGACGTCCGCAAGCCCGGCCTGTTCGCCTTCCGCACCCGCGGCTTCCTCAACAATGTCCGCGCCGACGGCTGCCAGTATTTCACCACCGTGCTCGGCCCCGGCTACAATTACGATCACCGCAACCATTTCCATTTCGACATCAAGAACCGCAAGAACGGCTATCGCGCCTGCCGCTGATTGCAGCCCCTGCCCAAGACTTGCTGCGCCGGTTAAGATGATGCGCAGACGCTTGGGTGGTGCCTCTTGAGCCGACGAAGCCTTCGACGACGTGCAACGACCTGGCTGGTGGCATGCTGTGCCGCTTATCTTTCGCTCGCCTATTTCGCCGCGCCTGAGTTCTGGACGTTGCGGGACCGCAATTTTCGCAATCAGCAATTCGAGATGGTGACGCACACGCCGCAAGGTATTCCGGGCGATCCGATCAATGTCGGCCTTGTCGGCACCAAGAAGGAGCTTGTCCATGCTTTTGCCGTCGCCGGTTGGGATACGGCAGACGCCATCACGCTGAAGACCGCCATCGAGATCGGCGAAAGCGTGCTGTTCAACCGCCCCTATCCCGACGCGCCGGTCAGCCGGCTTTTGTTCGAAGGCCGCGCCCAGGACCTCGCCTTCGAAAAGCCGGTCGGCGACAGTGCCGACCGGCGCCATCACGTCCGCTTCTGGCAGACCGATGCGACCGGAGACGACGGCCGGCCGCTCTGGCTCGGCTCGGCAAGCTTCGACCGGGGCGTCGGCCTCAGCCATGACACCGGCGCGATCACCCATCATATCGGCCCCGACGTCGACGCCGAGCGCGACGGGCTAATGCGCGACCTCTCCGCCGCCGGCATGCTGATCTCGACCAGCGAGATACCAGGCGTCGGCGCCACAAAGACCGGGCGCAACGGCGAAGGCGATCCCTATTTCACCGACGGCAGGGCCATCATCGGGGTCCTGCTGCAACTGCCGTAGGCGCGCAATCGGCCTTCCCGTCTGACAGCCATTTCGTCCCGGCGGGCTCAGGGCACGGTGATCACGATCTTGCCGAACGGTCCTGTCTCCAGACGCTCAAATGCCTGCGGCACCTCGTCGAAGCCAAACACCTTGTCGATCACCGGCTTGATCGCGAGCGTCTCGATCGCCTGGTTCATTCGCTCGAAGGCGCGGCGGTGGCCGATCGATATGCCTTGTACGACGATCCGGTTGCGTATGAACGGCAGGACCGGAAAATTGAGTTCCATGCTGCCGAGAAGGCCGATCACCGACAGCCGGCCGTCGGCGCCCAGCGCGTTGAGCGAGCGTCGCGCATTGTCGCCGCCAACCATTTCCAGCACATGGCTGACGCCGGCCCCGTTTGTCAGTTCGCGCGCCGCCTCGTCCCATGCCGGCTGGCTGCGATAATTGATCCTCTTCCAGGCGCCGAGCGCCTTCGCCCGCTCGAGCTTCTCGTCGCTGCTCGAGGTGATGATGGTGCGCAGGCCGAAGGCGGCGGCAAATTGCAGCGCAAACAGCGACACGCCGCCGGTGCCCTGGATGAGAACGGTTTCGCCCGGGATCGGCTTGGCCTCCTCGACCAGCGCGAACCACGCCGTCAGCGCCGCAATCGGCAGCGTCGATGCCTCGACGTCGCTGAGCTGCGGCGGCGCCGCCACGGCGGCATCCTCATGAAAAAGCACATGCTCGGACAGCATGCCGGGCAGTGACGAACCAAGCGTATGCTTGTGCAGCACCGGCGGGGCGTCGCCGTCCGGCCAGTCGGCGATCACCTGGCCGAGCACGCGCTGCCCGATGCCGAAGCGGCTGACTTCGCTGCCGGTGGCGACTACTTCGCCTACCGCGTCCGATGTCGGCACGAACGGAAAGCTGAGGTCCGGTATCAGCACGCCATCGACGATCATCCTGTCCTTGTAATTCAGCGATACCGCTGTGACGCGT
The DNA here is from genome assembly GCF_040320565.1 of Mesorhizobium sp. M0664. Taxonomy (NCBI): domain Bacteria; kingdom Pseudomonadati; phylum Pseudomonadota; class Alphaproteobacteria; order Hyphomicrobiales; family Phyllobacteriaceae; genus Mesorhizobium; species Mesorhizobium sp. M0664. The sequence continues at coordinate 21,000 of NZ_JAMYPW010000042.1, read as the reverse complement.
ACCAGAAGATCATGCGGCCCGGCTTGGGGCAGCTTTCCATCAGCCGGCTTCAACCTGGACAGGCCGAAACCGTTCATCTGCCAGGATCTGTTTTCGGTGCTCATTTGGTTCTCGCTCCGTGGTTGATGATTGCGCGAGACATTTACGCCGTTTCACTATGGAGAAAAGTGCTTCCATGTGGCATGTTCTGCAACAGATTAAGGAGCAAAACTCTACAATAGGAGCGCTTCATTGGAATCGGCCAATTTGCAAGGCATCGTCGCATTCGTTCACGCGGTGGAGGCCGGAAGCTTCACCGGCGCCGGCGCGCGGCTGCATGTCACCAAATCGGCGGTCGGCAAGTCGATCGCGCAGCTGGAACAGCGATTAGGCGTTCGCCTGCTCAACCGCACCACCCGCAGCCTCAGCCCGACCAGCGAGGGCCTGAGCTATTACGAAGCCTGCGTCAGGGCATTGGCCGAGATCGATGCCGCCCAGTCGCTGCTCGCTTCCCGCAAGCAGGTGCCTTCCGGCCGGCTTCGTGTCGACCTGCCTCTGGCCTTCGGCCGCCGGTGCGTCGCCCCAGTGCTGTTCGAGATTTCCAAAAGATATCCGGATCTGACGATGGAAATCTCCTTCAACGACCGGCGCGTCGACTTGATCGAGGAAGGCATCGACCTGACGGTGCGTATGGGCGACCTCGACGACAGCTTGTCGCTCGCCGCGCGCCGCATCTATGCCCAGCGTTCGGGCGTCTGCGCCGCCCCCGCCTATCTCGACGCCCATGGCAGGCCGCAATCGATCGAGGACCTGGCCAGGCACAGCCTCATCGGCTACGGCCGCGACGGCACGGTCCATCCCTGGACCGTCAGGCATGCCGACGGCCGTCTCGAAAAATTCGCGCCCAAGGCGCGGCTGGTGCTCGGTCACGGCGAACCGATGCTCGATGCGGTACTGGCCGGCTGCGGCATCGTCTATCTGCCGACATGGCTGACGGCCGACAGCATCAGGCGCGGCGAGCTCGAAATGGTTCTGTCGGACTGTCTTGTCGAAAACACCGTGGTGCATGCCATCTGGCCGGTAACACGCAATCTCGCGCCAAAGGTGCGCGTCGTCGTCGACGCCCTGATCGAGCATTTTGCCGCGCCGTCCTGGGATGCGGCAGGAGTGCCGCCTGGTTGCCCGGCTCGCTAAATTTAAAAAGCGCGACCGTCCTATTTTCGAAAACAGCGCGGCAATGCTATGGACCCGGCATGCTTTATGCTGAAATTGCCATCGTGGTCGTCCTCATCTGCATTAACGGCCTTCTGTCGATGTCCGAGCTCGCCATCGTCTCGTCGCGGCCGGCGCGCCTCAAGACGATGATCGACCGCAACGTCAAGGGCGCCGGCCGGGCCCTGGCGCTCGGCGCCAATCCGGGAAAATTCCTGTCCTCGGTGCAGATCGGCATCACTTTGGTCGGCGTCTTGTCCGGCGCCTTTTCCGGCGCCACGCTCGGCGAGCGGCTGGCCACCTCCCTGGCGTCGGCCGGCATCCGCGAAAGCCTCGCCGATCCGCTCGGCGTCGGCATCGTCGTCGCCCTCATCACCTATGGCTCGCTGATCATCGGCGAACTGGTGCCCAAGCAGATCGCATTGCGCGACCCCGAACGGGTAGCCGTCAGGGTCGCCCCGGCAATGACCATCCTCGCCAGCGTCTCGGCGCCGCTGGTCTTCCTGCTCGATTTTTCCGGCCGCGCCCTCCTGTGGCTGCTTGGCCAGCGCGGTCAGAGCGAGGATAAGGTCACCGACGAGGAGATCAAGATGCTGGTCGCCGAAGCCGAGCACCACGGCACCATTGAATCCGACGAACGGCGGATGATCGCCGGCGTCATGCGGCTCGGCGACCGTGCCGTGCGCGCGGTGATGACGCCGCGCACCGAAGTCGACTGGATCAATCTGCAATCCGACGAGGCGGCCATCAGGAAGCTGCTGATGGACACCCAGCATTCGCGCCTGCCGGCCGGCGACGGCGGCGTCGACGCCATGATCGGCGTCGTCCAGACCCGCGACGTGCTGGCCGCGATGCTGGGCGGACGCACCCTCGACCCGCGCCGGCACGTGCGCACCGCGCCGATCGTGCATGACCAGGCCGACGCGCTGGACGTGCTTGCGACGCTGAAGGAATCCGACGTGCCGATGGCGCTGGTGCATGACGAATACGGCCATTTCGAAGGCATCGTCACCCCGGCCGACATTCTGGAAGCGATCACCGGCGTCTTCCGTTCGGATCTCGACGCCGGCGAAGAGGAAAACGCCGTCAAGCGCGAGGACGGCTCATGGCTGCTCGCCGGCTATATGCAGGCCGACGAGATGGCAGAGGTCCTCGGCATCGACCTGCCTGAGAGCCGCGATTACGAAACCGTCGCCGGCTATGTGCTGTCGCATTTGCACCATCTGCCGGCGACCGGCGAATGCGTCGACGCGCAAGGCTGGCGCTTCGAGGTCGTCGACCTCGACGGCCGCCGCATCGACAAGCTCATCGCCACCCGCCTGCCCGGCGGCCACCGCGAGGTCGTGCGGTAAGAAGCGGTGCGGGGTGCTGACTGTTCGGATGCAGCCCTTGACCCCATTGCGGACCTTCTCACAACAGCGCAAGTTGCAGGCGAAATAGCGACGAGTTGGCGCCAGCGTGGGTCGACAAGCGGAAATCACATCGGCGGAAATCACATAGGAAGTGGACTGGAGCTGTATATGGCGGGGTGCGGCGTTGGATTTGTAGGAATTCGCACAGAGCGCCTCGACGACATGGTAGAGCTTTTCCGCGATGTGATCGGGGCGCCTGTTGTCCGGCAGCGTGATGACCTGGTTGGCTTTGCGCTGGCAGATGGCACGGTGTTTGAGCTCTATGGACCGGGCGATAAGTTTCATGCCTTTTTCACGACCGGGCCGGTCGTCGGACTCCGCGTCGATGATTTCGAAGCAACACGCGCGGCGATGATTGCCGCCGGAGTCGATTTTATTGGCGAGATCCAACATGCTGCGGGAGTGAAGTGGCAGCATTTCTATTGCCCAGATGGTACAATCGCAGAGATAATCGGCCCTTCTTGAGATCTGAGAGGTTATCCCCCAGGTGGGCGTCGTGCTCGAACTGGGAATACCGATTCTGCGGATTGTGGAGACCGATCGCGGTACCCTGCACGATGGCTTGCGGCCGCGGCGACTTGTGTTCGGGACAGCGTTCCTGACCCGTTATTTCGCCCGGAGCATGCTACCAGTCGGCTGCCGGTGCGGGTATTATCGGCGCCTGTACGTCACTATGGTGGAAAAATGGATCTGCAAGCCTTCAGGGATTCGATTGCAAAACCACAGCCGCCAGCCGGCTTGAGCCCTGCCCTGCAGGCGCTGTGGTGGGATGCAAAGGGCGATTGGGCTAAGGCGCACGAGTGCGCGCAGCATCGCGACGATACGGCGGGCATGCACGTGCATGCCTATCTCCACCGCAAGGAAGGCGACCAGTCGAATGCGGAATATTGGTATCGCCGCAGCGACGCGGCGCCGTCGACCTTAACGCTTGACGAGGAATGGCAAGAGTTGGCACGTACACTTTTGCAGCAAAGCTGACGCTTGCTCAGTCATCGTAAAATAGCCGGTCCTGCATCCACTCTCCGGGGTTTCAGCTGGCGCCCTGTGGCTTGTCCCTGCCGTTCCATTCCGCATTGCGCGCCTGCGCCTCTTCGGCGATCAGCTTGAACTCCCGCATCTTCGCAGCTTCGATGGCGAATGCGCGGCTTGGCAGGACGCCAGGGTCCTCCTGACTGTTCTGAAACTGAAAACGGGCCTCCAGTTCGGCCCATATTCGCTCGGGTGCCGTATCCTTGCTGGCAAGCAGCGCAACGACCAGCGCCAGAGTCTCGCGCTGGGCGTTCAGCCGCCCTTCGATCTCTTCGTTCGGCAATTCGGACATGCGGGTCGCTTCCAGTTTCTGGCTCAACGGCAAAATCGCACCCTTGTTCCGGAACTCGGGGCTGGCGCGTGAGCAATTCCGAAAACGCGAGCAACAGTTTTCCCGTTAACCGACAGGGTCCGACCGGGGCTGTGGTTCCGCACCGTCGACCCCTCCAGGTTGACAGCGCAGGCCCATCGATTTAAGTTCGCGTTAGTGGCCACTAACGCGAAACATTGGACAGCGCTCGGAGACTCGACGAGGCGCACGATATTCGAATTGTTGGTCGAACAGCCTTGTTCGGTCAGCGGACTTGCTCGTGTGCTGCCTGTAACCAGGCCGGCGGTCTCTCAGCACTTGAAAGTACTCAAGGATGCCGGGCTTGTGGCCGACACGCGCTCAGGCAAGGAACGAATATACCGTATCGATCCGGACGGCCTAGCAAGTCTGCGCGCGGAAATCGATCAGTTCTGGAGCAAGACCCTGGCGAGCTACAAACTGGCCGTCGAGCACCCAAAGAAGGACCAGCCATGAGCAAGCTTCCTGCAACCGCGCCCGTAAGGCATTTCGTCGTTGTCGAGGCACCTATCGCGCGTGCCTTCAAGGTCTTCACCGAGGATTTCGGGAAATTCAAACCTCGCGAGCACAATCTTCTTGCCGTACCGATCGCAGAGACCATCTTCGAACCCTGGGTCGGGGGCCACCTTTACGATCGCGGCGTGGACGGCAGCGAGTGCCACTGGGCTCGTGTGTTGGCTTACGATCCCCCCAGCCGGCTCGTTCTGAGCTGGGACATCAGTCCTCGGTGGCAGATTGAGAGCGACCTGAACAAAACCAGCGAATGGGAAGTCAGGTTCACGCCTGAGACGGAGAACCGGACCCGGGTCGAGATCGAGCACCGGAATCTCGAGCGCCATGGCGAAGGCTGGGAGGGCGTGCGCGTGGGGGTTGATAGCGATCAAGGCTGGCCGCTGTACCTGCGGCGGTTCCAGGGCCTTTTCCCCGGTGCGGCGGCCTGACCCGTCCGCGCCCTTGCGAGCATGACTCGCAAGCACCGTCTGGTCCACTGCGATTCCAGGGAGCGGAGACAACATGGAAAACTATTGGTTAAGTCTTCTCGGCGTGCTCGCGCTCTGCTTGCTATCGGTAGTGTTGGCAGTCTACTCGGGTTCGTCCAGAGGTTTGCAGGAGCGCTGGCAGGACCGGTAGTCCCGGCAGACGACGACAACCGGCGCTATAGGATCGACCGGGTTCACATGAATTCGGTCGAGGCACTGGCGCCCTTGATCGTGCCCGCAGTGCCAGCGATGATGATTGGTGTTGGAGCGCCCACTTTGGCGACATTGGTCTGGGCTCACCTGGCGATACGCCTCCTCCATCTGGGAATCTATCGGCATGGCGGAAACGCCGCCAAGGGAGATAGTCTCGGGACGATTCTGTACGTCTCTGGAGCGTTGGTCACGTTGGCCCTCATCCTTTTGACTGGATGGGCAGCGCTCAATTGACGTTGGCGCCACTTCTTGAGGCTACAGTTCGCGAGACTCGGCGGCTGACGCTATGAAACCTTCTGATTTTTAACCCGTTATCGCCGGATGCCCGAGGCTAAATTTAAGCTGAAATCGGTTGACGGCGCCCAATCGCGCGATGCCGAGAAGTCGCGCCGCGAGAAACAATCGACTGTCGAAGTCGCGTCAGAGGTCGTCGGCCAGCCCGCGCCGCCGCCGGACGTCACCGAACCCGATCCTGAGCTGACACCTGAAGAGGCCGAGCGGGCGCGCAAGAGATACCTGCTTAAGCGCTTCTGGATCAGCGCGCGCGGTTACTGGGGCGGCAGCGGCGACAGGGTCGCCTGGCCGTTGACGATCGGGCTGTTGGTCCTGATCGTCGCCAATGTCGGCTTCCAGTATGGGATCAATGTCTGGAATCGCGCAATTTTCGACGCCATTGAGCAACGCAATGCCCACACCGTATATTGGCTGAGCGCCGTATTCCTGCCACTCGTGATCGGAAGCGCCAGCCTTGTGGTGGCACAGGTCTTCTTTCGCATGAGGATACAGCGCCGCTGGCGGTCCTGGCTCACCACCGCGGTCATCGCGCGCTGGCTCGCAAGCGGCCGCTACTATCAGCTGAACCTCGTCGGCGGCGATCACAGCAACCCCGAAGCCCGCATCGCCGAGGATTTGCGGATTGCCACCGAATCGCCCGTCGATTTCATCGCCGGTGTCATCGTCGCATTTCTGTCGGCCTCGACCTTCATCGTGGTGCTCTGGACGATCGGCGGCGCCCTGACCCTGACGATTGCAGGTTCGACCGTCACCATTCCCGGCTTCCTAGTCATCACCGCAGTGCTCTATTCCGCGATCACGTCCACTTCGATGGCGGTCATTGGCCGCCATTTCGTCCACCTCTCCGAGGAAAAAAATCAGGCGGAAGCCGAGTTCCGCTACACGCTGACGCGCGTGCGGGAAAACGGCGAGAGCATCGCATTGCTCGGCGGCGAGGAGGAGGAGCGCAGCGGCATGGACAAGACATTTGCCCATGTGCTCAGGCAATGGGCGCTCCTTGCAGGCCAGCACATGCGCACGGCACTGGTGTCTCAGGGGTCGAGCCTGTTTGCGCCTGTCGTGCCGGTCTTGCTTTGCGCTCCAAAGTTCCTCGAAGGCAGCATGACACTTGGACAGGTCATGCAGGCTGCCTCGGCCTTTGCCATCGTGCAGGGCGCGTTCGGATGGCTGGTCGACAACTATCCCCGTCTCGCCGATTGGAACGCCTGTGCTCGGCGCATCGCTTCGCTGATGATGTCGCTCGACGGGCTCGAGCGGGCGGAACAGAGCAACACGCTGGGACGCATAAAGCGCGGCGAGACCGGCGGCAATGCGATGCTCAGCCTGAACAATCTCTCCGTGTCGCTCGACGACGGCACCGCCGTGGTCAAGGAAACCGAGGTCGTGATCGAACCAGGCGAGCGGGTGCTCGTCGCCGGCGAATCCGGCTCGGGCAAGAGTACGCTGGTGCGGGCCGTCGCGGGTCTGTGGCCATGGGGTAGCGGCAGCGTCAACATCCGCGCCGACAGACGGTTGTTCATGTTGCCGCAACGGCCCTACATCCCGACCGGGACGCTTCGCCGCGCTGTCGCCTATCCAGGCGCCGCCGACAACTGGACGCTGGATAAGATCAAGGCTGCCCTCGACAAGGTGGGACTCGACTACCTCAACGACCGGATCGAGGAGGACGCGCCATGGGACCAGACCTTGTCGGGTGGCGAAAAGCAGCGCCTCGCCTTTGCGCGTCTTCTACTGCACCGCCCCGATATCATCGTGCTGGACGAGGCAACGTCGGCACTCGATGAGAAGAGCCAGGACAAGATGATGGAGATGATTATTCGCGAATTGCCGAAGGTCACCATCATAAGCGTAGCGCACCGCGCCGAGCTGGAGGCCTTCCACAGCCGCAAGATCACATTGGAGCGGCACAAGGGCGGCGCAAAACTTGTCAGCGATATCGAACTCGTCCCGCGCAAGGACAGACGGAACTTGCTCATGCGCCTTCTGAGACAACGGCGCGCCAACGGAAAGCCAGCGCGACCTTGAGCAAAGCGGCGCTGCCCTTCGCAAAGAGTGAGGCCGCCGGTCGGACCAGGCGGACCATCGCCGGTTCGAGTCACTGCCCGTATCTGGTCCTGAAAGCACCAGCCGTGGTACCTTGATTCCGGGCAGCTGCTGCTGTCGGAACGTCGATGGCACGAGCGCATTTCCATGTCCGGTGCAACGCCGATGCAACCCGGGTTGATTTCAAAAGCCCAGATTGATTTCGAAAGCAAAGGGACCAGCAATGACAATCGCCAAGAACACGATCTGCCTTTGGTACGACAAGGACGCCGAGGCTGCGGCCCGCTTCTATTCCGAGATTTTTCCCGACAGTTCGGTGAAATCCGTCCACCGCGCTCCCAGCGACTACCCGTCCGGCAAGGCAGGCGACGTGCTGACGGTCGAGTTCACGGTCGTCGGCATCCCCTGTCTCGGCCTCAATGGCGGGCCCGCGTTTAAACACAACGAAGCCTTCTCCTTCCAGATCGCCACCGACGATCAGCAGGAGACCGACCGCTATTGGAACGCCATCGTCGGCAATGGCGGCCAGGAAAGTGCCTGCGGCTGGTGCAAGGACAAATGGGGCATCTCCTGGCAAATCACGCCGCGCGTGCTGACCGAAGCGATGGCCGCCGGCGGCGATGAAGCAAAGCGCGCATTCGAGGCGATGATGGAGATGAAGAAAATCGACGTTGCAGCGATCGAGGCGGCGCGGCGCGGCTGACAGTTTCGGGGGTGGCCCGACGCGAAAAGGTCAGGGCAGAGCGGCCGGAAATGCTGCCGGCCCATCATCTCCAGGCAGGCGTGCGATGGTGCTGAACTGCGCTGCGTTTTATGACGCCGAACTGCGACGGCACAACGAGGTCTTCAGGGCTGCGGTCAAGGTGGGAACGCGCGATCGCGTGCTCGATATCGGATGCGGTTCGGGACAATCCTCTCGTGATGCTGCCCGTGTCGCGGTGGAAGGCAGCGTGCTCGGCGTGGACGTATCGGCGCAGATGCTCGAGATCGCCCGGAAGTGTAGCGCGAAAGAGGGATTGCGAAACGTCGCCTTTGAGCGTGGCGATGCGCAATTGCTGGTATTTCCGCCTGCCGGTTTCGATCTGTGCATTAGTCGGTTTGGAGTGATGTTCTTTGCCGACCCGGCGGCGGCGTTCGCCAACATCGGCCGGGCGTTGCGACCAGGGGCACGTCTTGTATGGATGGTATGGCAGTGCGAGGGCCGCAACGAGTGGGCGACTGCCATTCAGCGGGCGATTGCGCCGGGGACCGCCATATCGAGGGGCGCCGCCACCCCGTTTTCGCTTGGCGACCCCGCCATCACCGCGGAGATCTTGCGTGCATCCGGTTTCGTTTCGGTCGACTTTGCCGAAGTGCATGAGCCGGTCTTCTACGGCCAGGACATCGATGCGGCCTATGACGCTTTGCTTGGCCTGCAACTGGTCAAGGATCCGCTCGCCCGCGCGGATGTGGATGTCGACGCGGCGCTGCGGCGGTTGCGCGATCTGCTCGACGCGCATTTGACCGCAGACGGTGTGCTTTTCGACTCGCGTGCCTGGATCGTCACCGCGTTTCGGGCGAGCCGATAGTAACCACTCGATGTAGACGATCCTGTTCTCTCGGCCTTCCCGTCAGTCCATTTGCGGCGTGACTTCTGAAAGCAGCCAATCCCTGAAAGCCTTGACTTTGCGCTGACGGATCGCCTCCGGCGGGTAGACGAAATAGAAGCTGGAGGGGGATTTCAGGGCGTGGCCGAAGGGGCGGACAAGTCGCCCGGCGGCAAGGTCGGCCGCAACGAGCATGGTCCGGCCGAGCACCACGCCCTCGCCTTGTGCGGCCGACTCCATGGCAAAGGTGGCAGAGTCAAAGGTAATCCCGCTCTGCGGGTCCACGCCCTCGACCCCGGCGCTTGCCAGCCAGGTCGCCCAGTCGATCGGAAAGCTGTCACGGATCAGCGTGTGGTGTTTGAGGTCCTGAGGCGTGCGGAGCGGATGTGCACCCTCAAGAAGCTTTGGGCTGCACACTGGAAACACCTCCTCGCCGGTGAGGAACTCTGACGTGAGCCCCGGATAGTTTCCATTGCCATAACGGACGGCGACATCGATGCCGTCGCCGAGGAAGTTGGTCAGCTTCCCGCTCGTCGAAACCCGCACATCGATGTCGCCATGCGCACGGTGAAAGCGGTAGAGGCGTGGCACCAGCCATCTTCCCGCGAAGCCATCGGAGGTGCTGACGTTCAATGTCGAGCTCGAATAGCGGGCTGTTGCTGCAGCGGTGGCGGTGGCCAACTGGGCGAGCGCCTCGCGCACCGCCCGCGCATAGGGCTCGCCGACGGCTGTCAGACTCACCGAACGCGTACCGCGCTCGAACAGCTGCACACCGAGCTGATCCTCAAGATTCTTGATCGCCCGGCTGATCGCACCGTGGGTGACATGAAGTTCCTCTGCCGCCTTGGAGAAACTCAACAGGCGCGCCGCCGCTTCGAAGCTCGGCAAGGTGGTGAGGGGAGGCAGCTTCCGGGGAATGGACCGAGACCTATGTGTGAGCAATGCTCACACATTGTCGCCGATAAGTCGTTTGTCGTCCAGGCCGGAACACTGCATGTTTGCTCGCGTAGTCAGTCATTCACCGCCGCTTCAAAAGGCGATTTGATGTGACTGATACTCTCGCTGACAAAAGTCGCGGGGCAACTGCTGAAACCAAAACTGCCGCCACTCTGGGAGAGCACCATGAACGCCAAACGAGTTGAAGCCATCGTCGACGTCCTGACCGGCATGGCCGGCCGCGTCCTCGCCTCGAGCAGCCGGCGCCGGACCGGGCGGCAGATTGCACGCTTCTCTACCCGCCGGCTCGAAGACCTCGGATTTGCCCGCGACTGGGACGGCTCGGTCTATCGGCCGTCGGACCACCGCTAGCCTGAACGAAAGCAACAGCGGACAGGCTCTTCGCAAAAGATCGCTGTCGCAAGGAATTAATGGAGAACGGACATGGCCACCATCCACCCATTCCTCTGGTTCAACACCGACGCGGAGCAAGCCCGCGATTTCTATCTCTCGGTCTTCAAGAACAGCAAAGCGCTCCAGACCATCGAATACACCGACTGGGTGTCCGGAACCAACAAGACGGTCCCGCATGCCACCTTCGATTTCGAGCTCGAAGGACTGCACCTTACAGCGCTCAACGCCGGGCCGCAGCCGCCTTTCAACGAGCGGCTCTCGCTCTACATCGAGACCAGGGACCAAGCCGAGACCGACTACTACTATGAGGCGCTCACCGCCGGCGGCGGCAGGGCACAACCCTGCGGCTGGCTCACCGACAGATACGGCGTCTACTGGCAGGTCATCCCGGAAATCCTGCCGCGGCTCGGTGCCGATCCGGACCGCGAAAAGGCCAACCGCGTCCGGCAGGCGATGTACGGGATGCGCAAGATCATCATCGCCGACCTCGAAGCCGCCTATGCCGGCAAGGCCTGACCCTCACCGCAATCGCAACGAACGGAGAACCCTCATGACATCGCTCGTGGACAGGAAAGTCATCGTCGTCGGCGGTAGTTCCGGCATCGGTCTCGGCGTCGCGGAAGCTGCTCTCAACGGCGGAGCGAAGGTCGTGATCGTCGGACGCTCGCCCGAGAAACTGCTGGCTGCCGAACGGACGCTCAATGCGGGCCGCGTGACCAGCGTGGTCGCCGACATGACCGACGAAGCGGACGTCGCTCGCCTGTTCAACGAGGTCGGTCCCTTCGATCACCTCGTATCGACCGCCGGAACACTGCCGCCCGGCGATCCCATCGGCAGTACCGACATGGAGGCTGTGCGAGGCTTCGTCGATAACAAGCTGATTGGCGCCGTCATGCTCTCCAAGCATGCTGTGCGCACCCTGAAAGCCGGCGGCTCGATGACCTTCACCTCGGGAATAAATAAGGATCGGCCGCCGGTGCCGGGAGGCTCGGTCGTCTCCGCGATTGCCGGTTCATTCAGCTACTTCGCCCGCGCCCTGGCGCTCGAACTGGCCCCGACGCGCGTCAATGTCGTGTCGCCCGGATGGGTCGACACACCGATGTGGGACATTGTTGGAGAAGCCAAATCCAGCTTCTTTGCCGACATGGCTGCCCGGTTGCCATCGAGAAAAATTCCGACCGCTGCGGATGTCGCCGCCGCCTACCTCTACCTCATGGAAAGCGACTTCACGACCGGCGAGACGATCCGCATCGATGGCGGCCATAACCTGATCTAGCCGCCATTTGCACGTCGCCTGAATGGGTTGAGCCGGCATGACCGCTAGTCCGGTGCACTGCTGCCGAAGGCGACGAACGCCGGCGGGTCATGCCGGCGTCGCTCAATCGGGGTTTACATCGGCAGCCAGGTCCCTAGTTTTAGCGTTTCGCGCCGCGCACCTAAGTGCGTGGATGATCGAGGACGGGACCGTGAGCTTTGGCCGGCCCCTCGAAACTTTCAAAGGATGGCTATCATGACACAGGCCAAGAATGGCGACACCGTGCGCATCAATTACAATGGCCGCCTGGCTGACGGCACTCAGTTCGATTCTTCCGGCAACGAACCGCTGCAATTCACGTTGGGTGAAGGACAAGTGATCGCCGGGCTCGAAACCCATGTCGAGGGTATGGAGGTGGGCGCGAAAAGCACCGTCACCATTCCCGCCGACGCCGCCTATGGCCCCCACCGCCCCGAAGCGGTCATGACCGTCGATCGCGCCCGCGTACCAGACAATATCAATGTCGATATCGGCGCTCGACTGCAGGTCAGAACCCCGGAAGGGCGCCCGATGCCGGTAACAGTCGTCGGCGTGGACGACACCAGCGTCAAGCTCGACGGCAATCATCCGTTGGCCGGACGCGATCTCGTGTTCGACGTTGAACTGGTCGAGATCGTTCAGGCGGCGTAGGGCACGGCAAAGCGCGTAACGGCCATGATTTTCGGGTGACGCATTTCGACCGGCGGTTCCGGCGGTGCGTCACCTGTTTGGAGGCAAAGACCGCGACGGCAGAAATCGTGTAGCGTGCAGCAACCCATAGAGACATTCGGCATCTGGAATGTCCAATTCAGCGTCGCAGGTTCGCGGACCTGTGGAAGGTAGTGTCTCAGTTTGAAATTAAGACGACGGTCCATCGTAGTCAGGCGGTGGCGGCGTGCCTGGCCACCGAAGCTCGACTTCCTCGCAGGAGTCTTGCATGCGCATGACGCGGACGGCGTTGCCGATCACATCGGCGGGGCGCTTCTGGCCTCTAGGTCCGGTGGGCAATTGCTGCCTCCTGAATTGGCCAGCGCTTATACGCGACGACCCAGAGAATGATTATCATTCCCAACGGGACCACAGAGAGAAGCACCCACGCCCGAGACATTCTTAGTCGCCCAAACAGCACCCACGCGGGGATTGCTGTGAGGACTGTCAACAAGGCGAATGGTAGCAACTGAATCGGATCTGACATTGGGTGCCTTCCATGCTTTCCGCTGAGCACATAGGCGGTTTCGCCTAGGCGAGCAAACCGGGATAGGCGCTTTCGCATATTTCAAATTTCAAACTGAGACACTACCGTGGAAGACCTCGCTTGACAGCCGACTTCTCGTGACCGCAAAGTCCCGTGATGCGGGCGATTGGCTGGAATAGAATTGCGCGTGCCGGGGCAATCGTGCTGATGATTGGCACAAATGTTCCTGCGCCGGCACGTTCCGACTCGCTCCTTCTCACAAGCCCGTCCCAGCCGGCCAATGTCGGCGATGCGATGCTGGCGGCTGCCAATTATCATGATTCCGGCGACTATGATCGCGACCTTGCCGCTGTGGCGAAGCAGGCAGGCGACTGGGTCGTCAAGCGCGCAATGGAGGTGCCTCGCCCCGCACTGGTGCTCGATATCGACGAGACGGCTTTGGCCAACTGGGAAGTGATCACACGTGACAATTTCGGCCGCCCGATCGGCGGCGCCTGCGACATTGCAATCGACGGTCCCTGTGGCTGGGCCGCCTGGGATCAGCTTGCGAAGGATTCGGCGATCGACCCGGTGCTGGAGGTTTTCCGGCAGGCACGAACGGCGAAAGTCGCGGTGTTCTTCATCACCGGACGTCCGGAGGACCAGCGTCAGGCAACCGAACAAAACCTGCAGTCGGCCGGCTATGCCGGCTACGAGCACCTTTACATGGTCCAGCCTGGGGCCAAATACGGCTCCGCCGCAGATTTCAAGGCACCCATAAGGGCCGAAATCGAAAAGGCCGGCTACACAATAATTGCCAATGTCGGTGACCAGCCATCCGACCTGTTCGGTGGGCATGCCGAGAAGCTGTTCCTGCTGCCTAATCCGTTCTACCGGGTTCGCTGACGGCCGGAACGGCACAAGCCCGGATCCTCGGCTCCTTGCCGAGCACCTACTAAGGTATCAAGACAACTTTGCCGGTCGCGCCGCGCTCCTCCAGCAGGCGATGTGCGTGGCTGGCCTGGTCGAGCGGGAAGCGGCCACCTTTGGTCACCACAAGCTGACCACCAGCGGCCAGATCGAAAAGCTCCAAAAGGCCGTCACGGAGCCCGTCCGTAGACAGCAACGGCAGCAGGGCAAAACCCCTCAGCGACTGGTTGCGGCCGATCATCGCCTCCATCTCCGGGGCGCCGAGCGCGTATCTGCCGAGTGCTGCAAACACCAACTCTCCGCGAGGTGCCAGAGCCTCCAGCGCAACCGCCGTCAGCGGGCCGCCGACAATGTCGTAGATGATGTCGACGCCGGCGCCGTCTGTGGCTGCCCGGACGTGCACCGGCCAATCCGTGTTGCTGTAGTCGACGGCAGCATCGGCTCCCAGCGACAAAGCAAGGTCGAGCTTGGCCTTGCTGCCCGCTGCCGCGATGACACGGCCTGCGCCGGCGCGCTTGGCAAGCTGGACGAGCAACGAACCGACGCCGCCCGCGGCAGCGGCGACCAGCACCGATCTGCGGGCGGGCGGGCTTTGCCGCGATAGATACAATGCCGTCAGTCCTTGCACCATCAATGCCGTCGCGTTTTCGAACGAGAGCGAATCCGGCAAGGGCACGGCCAGGCTTGCGTCGATCGTCACATACTCGGCATAGCCGCCAAACGGGCGGCTCGAGGCGAACAACGGCGCGGCGACGCGCGTGCCGAGCAAGGAAGCGTCCACCCCCTGCCCAAGCGCCTCCACGATCCCGGCGGCCTCGACGCCAGGGATCATCGGCAGTTGCGGCGTCACCGCATAGCGATCCGCGCGCATCAGCACTTCGAAGAAATTCACCCCGGCAGCCTGAACGCGGACCAGGACCTCGCCGGCTTGCGGCTCCGGCTTCGGCACCGTGACTATGTCGAGAACGTCGGGCCCGCCGAAGCGGCTCAGTTGAATGGCTCTCATCGCATGCACCGATCGCTGTTGGCATCGGCCGCTGTTTGCCACTATCTGCCTGGCTTCGACTACACACCAATTTGTCCGCTGCTGACCGGGAGGTGACCATGGCCAAGCCGATCAAGAGACTGCCGATGCTGCCGGCGGAGCGCGCGCTGAAAGTGATTTCGGGGCGCTGGAAGGCGGTCATCCTGTACCATCTCTTCGACGCGCCCCGGCGGCTGTCGGCGCTGCAGGCGCTGATGCCCGATATCACCCAGAAAGTGCTGATCCAGCAGCTTCGCGAAATGGAAGAGCACGGCCTCGTCCGCCGCGAAATCTTTGCCGAGATGCCTTCGCGCGTCGAATATTCGGCGACGCGGCTCGGCCTCAGCCTCGAGCCGATCCTGCTGGCACTTTGCCAGTGGGGCCAGCATCACGCCGACGAGCTGAATGAGATGGACCGCCTTGCCGATTGCATCATCAGACCACGGCAAGCGCAGGACGCCCATGCCGTGTAAACAAAAGGGGCGGCGCATGCGCCGCCCCAATGCTTGGGACAATTGATCCTTGGGAGGACTGTTCGAACCTGTGCTCAGGCCGCCTTGACTTCCTCGGCGACGGCATCGGCCTGACGCGCCGTCTTCAGCACCCTGGCCCACCATGCAATGTCGTTGACCAGCGCGGCTGCCGCCTGGTTGAGGTGCTCGAACTCGTCGAGCTTCTTGTCGCCTTGCTTGACCGCAAGGAAATCGGCCCAGGAGATGTGTACGGCGGACTTCACCGGCGCCATCTGCAACTCGACCGCATGCAGCCTCAGCTGCTCGACCGCGCGCGCGCCACCGACGCTGCCATAGCCGACGAAGCCGGCCGGCTTCTTGTTCCACTCGTTGGCGGCGTAGTCGATGGCGTTCTTCAGCACGGCCGTCGGGCCATGATTGTATTCGGCGGCGGTGAAGATGAAGCCGTCGAATCCGGCGACCTTCTTTTGCCAGCGCTGCGCCACTTCGTTCTGCGACGGCGCCCAGGCGGAGGATGCGACCTCATCGAAGAACGGCAGCGGGAAATCGCGCAGGTCGACGACTTCAACGTCGATGTCGGCGTGCGACTTGGCTATCTTGGCAATCCATTGGGTCGGGACGTCGGCAAAGCGGGCCACGCGGGTTGAACCAATGATGATGGCGATTTTGGGTTTTGACATAGAGGGGGCTCTCCTTACGGGAATACTGGTATCGTTTAGATACCTGAGCTATATGAGTAACTGGCCGCTCAATGTGCAAGGAGGCACTTTTTTGTTACCAAGGCACCCGCACCGCACCGAGGACTGCCGCGCCATCTCGGAAATCCTGCAGCGCGTCGGCGACAAATGGACGGTGCTCGTGGTCGGCAAGCTTGGCAACGGGCCGCTGCGTTTCAACGAGTTGCGCAGCGCGGTCGGCGGGATTTCGCAAAAGATGCTGACCACGACCTTGCGCGGGCTCGAGCGCGACGGCTTCGTTACACGCACCGTGTTCCCGACCATCCCGCCGCGGGTCGACTACGAATTGACCGATCTTGGCTACGAACTGCTGGTGCCGGTCGATGCGCTCGGCGAATGGGCACGCAAGAACACCGAGCGCGTCAAGGCGGCGCGGGAGAAGTTCGACGCCATGCACAGCTGAACCCTTGTGCTGCAAAGGTTTGAACCTGCCCGGGAGCCTCCGGATGAGCGCTACTGCTGTAACTGCATCTTGGTCTTCGGCAGCTTCTCGATCCGGTTCCATTTCGGGTTGGGACTGACCACCCTGCCGCCAATCGTGCAGGTCGTGGTCGTCTCCTTGCGGCAATTGCTCACCGTCGTGCCGCTGGTGTCGCATTTCGTCGCCGAGCAGATCTCGCACTTGGCCGCCTGCCCGTTGATGGTGCGGTTTTCCGACGTGCAGGTGGCGCCTGGATCGCCTTTTTTGACCTCGGCAAAAGCGCTTGCGGACGACAGGCAGAGCAAGGCTGCAAAGGCACCCGCCAGGGCAGCGTTCAGCATGTGTTGACGCATTGTCTTTCCTCCCAATATCCCGTCGGTCGCGCTGCAGGCGCGCATGCGGGAACCCGTTAGCCAAAGACCACGCGGGATCGCTGTCCGCATCCCCCGCGCGGGAGAGACGGCTGTTTAAATCCGTCTTCTGGAATCAGGCCGGGTCAGCCTTCGGCCGGAACCGCCTTCGGCTTGCCTTCGCCGTCCAGCGCCACCATGACGAAGTCGGCATGGGTGACCTTCTCCATCAGGTCGGAGAGATAGCGCTGCGCCCAGGCCTCGACCTTGAGCGTCATCGAGGTGCGGCCGACGCGTTCGACATGCGTATAGATGCACAGCGTGTCGCCGATCTTCATCGGCTTGGCGAAGGACATTTCCTTAACCGCCGCCGTCACCACGCGGCCCTTGGCGCGCTCGGCGGCGCGGATGCCGCAGGCGAGATCCATCTGCGCCATCACCCAGCCGCCAAAAATGTCGCCTGCCGCATTGGCGTCGGAAGGCATGGCCAGCGTCCTGAGCGTCAGATCGCCGATCGGCCGCCCGTCCGCGTAATGCACCATTTGGCCAATCCTCTCGAAGCCGATTGGCCCGATCCCGTATCGTCATGGCACGGACAGGTCAACGCGCCACTGGACAGGTCGCGGCCTGAAGTTCGGCTATCGGTCGACAGTGTTGAAAAGATGCTGTGCGGAGCGGGACGTAGGCATAGGCGTTGCCCTCGCGGATAACATGACCATGCCTGGAAAGCGCAGGTGCATGCCTGCGACGAGCAGGCCATCCGCCGACACCATGTCGAGCACCTTGTTGCGTGTGGCGATTGCGGCCTCCTGGTCCACGTCGAAGGCGATTGCCCATTCCGGATGCGCAAATTGCAGCGCGGAGGCGTGAATTACGTCAGTGAAGAGCAGCAGGTGGTTGGCCCTCCGAACGGCCTCGCTGAGCCCCGGCTGGCCGCCTACTGGACAGGTTGCCGGGGTTCGAGCGCTCGGCGCAACGTCGGCGCCTCTTGCTCGATATGATCCCACAGACGGTTCGAGATCGGCCCGTGCGGCCGGTCGCGGCGGCGCGCCACCACCAACTCCTCGGTGCGGCCTGGCAGATGACGGCCGGCGACGGATTGCAGGCGTCCGTCGCGCAGTTCCTCCTCAATCAGGAAGCGGGGCATGTGGCCCCATCCGAGGCCTTGCAGGATGATTTCCTTCTTCATGCCCTGATCGGCCACCATGCATTGAGGCGCACCCTCGATCATGAAGTAGTCTTGTTGCGGTGAATGGCGGGCCGTGTCGCGCATGACACATTGGGTGAACGCGTGCATCTGATCCGGCGTGATGGGGTGCTTGATCCGCTCCGGCAGAAAGCCCGAAGCCACCACGGGAACGAATGGCACCTTGCACAGATCGATCCATTCCACCCGCGGATCGCTCTTGTCGATCCAGTGCAGGATCAAATCGGCTTCGTCATCGAAGAGGCGCTCCCACGGGCCGCCCACCGCCTCGAAATGCAGGTGCAGACGTGTGCCCGGACACTGGGCGAAGAACCGTCCGAGCATGCCCAGTGCCTGCGGGCGCGGGCACAGGTCGCCGATCACCACATGGATCTCGCTTTCTTCGCCCATTGACAGCTGAGCAGCATGAAGCCGCAAGCCCCCGAGCTCGCGCAGCAGCGATTGTGCCCTGCGATGGAACGACAGCCCTGCCTCGGTGGGGCGCACGCGATAGCCGCTGCGATCCAAGAGAACGAGGTCGAGTTGCCGCTCCAGCTTTGCAACGGCTGCGAACACCGCCGGGTGCGAGCGATGCAGCATGGCCGCCGCAGGCTGAAAGCCGCCGCAGCGGACCACGGCATCGAAGCATTGCAGGTCGTGCAGGGTGAATTCGGCCATGTCAGCTTCTATTACAGAGATAGTCCGATCTTTGTAATATCATCAAAAGGCGCGCCGCAGCTAGGCTTTGCCACATTCAACGCTCCAAGAAGGAAGGTGTATTCACCATGAATGAGCTGGATTTCGTGACCGTCGGCGATGGTACCCGCATCGCCTACCGCATCGACGGCGACGCCGGGAAGCCCGTGCTGATGCTGTCGAATTCCATCGCCACCACACTGCGGATGTGGGACATGCAGGTCGACGAGCTGTCGAAGCATTTCCGTGTTCTGCGCTATGACTTTCGTGGCCACGGAGGGTCGAGCGTTCCGGCCGGCGCTTATTCGCTCGACCGGCTTGGCCGCGACGTGATCGAGCTGCTCGATGCCCTGGCCATTGAACGCGTACACTTCCTTGGTTTGTCGTTGGGCGGCTTCGTCGGGCAGTGGCTCGGCATCCACGCGCCCGAGCGGATCGAGCGCTTGATCCTGAGCAACACCTCATCCTACCTCGGACCGGCAAAGCAGTTTGACGAGCGGATCGCCGCCGTGCTGCAGGCGCCGGATATGTCCGAAACCGCCGAGATGTTCCTGGGCAACTGGTTTCCTGCGCGTATGCTGGCGGCCAACGAGCCCGTCATTGAAGAATTTCGCGCCATGCTGCTGGCTATCGACCGGCAAGGCTTGGCTGGCTTGTTCGCGGCGGTTCGCGATGCGGACCTTCGCCGAACCATAGCGCTGATTTCCAGGCCAACGCTGGTGATCGCCGGCCGGCACGACACTGTGACAGCCGCCAGCCATAGCGAGCTGATCGCGGCGACGGTGCCCGGCGCGAAACTGGTTGTCCTGCCCGCGGTCCACTTGTCGAATGTCGAGTATCCTGCCGAGTTCATGCAGGCCGTGCTCGGTTTTCTGCGCTGAGCCGGAGCACGACGGGTGAGAGCGCCGTCTGCAGTCGCTGTTGGTGTATGTACGGGCGGATCGGCCGTTCTTATCGAAAGCGGCCCGGCGAGGAAAACAACGCAGTGTTCCGGCAAGCCGTCCAGCATGGTCCGCCTCCGGGTTTGCTCGCTTTCGACGGCGATACGGCTGTCGGCTGGTGCCGGGTGACGCTGCGAGATGCCCTGCCCTGGCTCGATCGGCTATGGCAGCTCAAGCGCGTGGACGACAGGCCGGTCTGGTCCCTGTCCTGCCTCTACGTGCGAAAACGATACCGCAGGCGGGGCGTAACATTCCAGCTGATTGCGGAAGCACTGGAAGTCGCAAGGCGTGCAAATGCTCCGGCACTCGAAGCCTATCCTTTCGAGGCCGACGTATCGCCGAGTGCTTCCGGCAGCGGATATGCCTCCACCTTCGCGCGCGCCGGGTTCAGGGTCGTCGCTCGCAGAACGCCGGCCCGCCCGATCATGCGCTATGATTTCAAGATTGCCGATCTTCGTCTGTGATCGCAGCTTGAAGTTTCGGCTATGGGTGGAAAGTTGCCATCCAGCCGCTATTGCGCCCGCTTCGCTGTCACCGGCGAACATTACTGAACGCAAACAGATTAATCAAAGCCGTAGCGAGGCTCACCGACATTGCAACAGCAAGACTAGACTTCCGCAGCGGATCGCAGCTTGGCAACTCTCACGTCTCCGGCCGAACGAACTGGCTGGCGACCTTAGGTTGTAGGCGCGAATGTCACCGTCGGGCGTGATTACCAACTCTGTGATGTTCGCCCGTTGTTTTCGATGTGATAGATCAGGTTGACAAGGTAGACCCTAGAACCCGTCAAAAGTGGGTAAATGGAGCTATTAGGGACAATGCGTTCGCAGGAAGAATGGTCAAGCGAAGAAGACGCTCGTGCCTACCGAGAGCTCCGAACCTTGGTCGATAAATGGAAACGCCTCGGATACAAGACCTATCCGGATGGAACCGAGTGGATTGGCCATACCCCGCATCGAGCGCCTCAAGCGTATTTGCATCAGCTGTACGCACCACTTGGCGCCATCGGAATTGGGCAGATGGAGTCTGAAATTTCGCGTCGACTCCCAGATAATTTCCGTTGCTTTCTCATGCTCCACAACGGGATAGGTCTGTTTGCGAATTATATAAGCGTCTATGGGCTGCGACGTAGCTGGTCACGCACAAATTTAGTGGAGGCGGGTCAACAACCCTTCTCCATACTGGAACCAAATATAAAGAGACGACCAGGCAATGCACCAGACGATGTTCTCTTTATTGGTGCGCTAGGTCGTGTGGACACTTATCTGATCCAGAGGACGGTTGCGGCGATGGTGACGATGGCGAGGTAGTTTCGGGCTGTCTTCTC